>JAADFF010000001.1 GCA_013153035.1 Dictyoglomota bacterium
AGAAGAGGATGTCAAGCGTTTTGAGGAACTTGTTATCAGAAGTGGAAGAGTGGACTATGTTTACTTTGATGTTCCATGGGAAAAGATTGTCAGTGATGCCGCATATATCTCTATCTATTCTCTCCTCAATATTACGACTACTGCTGAAATGACACATCCCAGAGAGGCAAGAGAAAGAGTAAGAAGATTCTTGTTTGATCCACAGAGAAACTACCTTGGTGAAGTAGCTCTTTACAGGATAGCCCGTAGATTTGGCCATGAGATAAAGGAAAACCTTACAGAAGAAGATCTTGTTGAAATGTTTGCCTTGCCACTAAAACTCTATGCAGGTATTGAAGAGCCTGATGATATTGACCATCTAGGTAATAGAAGGGTTAGGGCTGTCGGTGAGCTTATTTATACTAGTCTTATACAGGGCTTTAAAGTTCTTGTCAATAGGGTTGTCAGAGACAATATGCTGTCTTATACCGATGATGCTATTCCTAAACCTTCCCGTTTCCTTTCATATAGACCACTTCAGAAGCAGCTTAAGCTATTCTTCCAGGGACAGCTTGCCCATTTGCTTGATGACACCAACCCACTGGCATCTTTGACCCATAAGAGAAGAATTACCGCTCTTGGTCCTGGTGGTATTCCAAGGCAAATGGCTAAAGGTGAGGTGCGTAATATACATCCAAGTCACTATGGAAGACTGTGTCCTATTGAAACACCAGAAGGTCAAAACATCGGTCTTATCAACTCTTTGGCACTGTATGCCAGACTTAATGAGTATGGCTTTATTGTTGAGCCATATCGCCGTGTGAAGAATGGTGTTGTTCTTGATGGGGATGATAATGTTGTATGGCTTGATGCCCTTGAAGAAGAAAATGAATATATTGCCCCCGCTGATGTCGATGTTAGACCTGTAGATGGAGGCTGGGAAATCGTTCCCGACATTGTTGTTGTGAGACATAAGGGTAGATGGGTTGAGGTGCCTAAAGAGAAGGTCACACTGATGGATGCAGGTGCTAACCAGATGTTCTCTGTTACGACCTCTTTGATCCCGTTTGTTAACCACAACGATACAAACCGTGCTCTGATGGGTTCTAACATGCAGAGACAGGCTGTACCTCTTATTAAGCCGACAGCACCAAGAGTTGGTACAGGTCTTGAGAGAAAAGTTGCCATGGAATCAGGAGCATCTATTGCATTTAAACCTGAGAGATATCCTGATTCTGTAGCATATATTGAATATGCCGATAGTAAGCGTATTGTGTACCGTGAGGTACCTTCTGATATTGTTGATGTTTCCGAGTGTGATGATATTACATGTCCTAAGAGGGAAATTATCCTAACCACATTTAGAAGAAACAATAAAGATACAGCAACCCACTACCGCCCAGCTGTGAGAAAGGGCGATGTGGTGCTGCCCGGAGGTGTGCTTGCCGATAGTTTGCACTCCCAGGGTGGAGAACTGGCACTGGGTAAAAATCTCCTTGTTGCCTTTATGCCTTGGGAAGGATACAACTATGAAGACGCTATTCTCATTAGCAGACGTCTAGTCAGAGATGATGAACTGACATCTATCTTTATTGACGAATATACTGTTGAGGCAAGACGTATATCCACCGGTTCTCGTAGATCCCGTAAGGGCTCATCTGTTATGGTGGAGGAAATTACCAGAGATGTACCCGGTCTTTCCGATGAGGAAAAGAGGGACCTTGGCGAAGATGGTATCGTGAGAATTGGTGCTTGGGTTGAACCAGGTAGTATCCTTGTAGGTAAGGTTACACCTCAGCCTGAAGAGAAGGAAGAGGCAGAGGTTAAACTTCTTGCACACATCTTCGGTGAGAAGATTGGTAGGGTAAAGAATACCTCTCTGAGAATGCCACCAGGTGAGAGAGGTGTTGTTATCGATGTCAAGGTCTTTGAAGAAGATAAAGGCTATGATCTACCTGCTGATGTTGTTAAGGTCGTAAAGGTTTATGTTGCCCAGAAGAGAAAGATTAAAGAGGGTGATAAACTGGCAGGTAGATACGGAAACAAAGGTGTTGTTGCAAGAATTCTTCCTGAAGAGGATATGCCATATCTTCCTGACGGTACTCCTGTTGATGTTGTTCTAAACCCACTTGGTGTCCCATCTCGTATGAACTTTGGTCAGGTATTGGAAACACACCTTGGTCTTGTTGCAAGACTCTTAGGTGTAAATATTGAAATTCCTACATTCAAGAGTCCTTCAATGGACGATATGTGGAAGGCCATAGAGCTTGCCAATGAAAAAATGAAAGAAAAATATGGTATTGAGATGAGCTCTCTCGGTAAGTTTACGCTCTACGATGGTCGTACGGGTCTACCATTTGAAAGAGAAGTGATGGTTGGTGAAATGCATATTCTTAAGCTTATTCACATGGTTGATGACAAAATGCATGCCCGTGCAACAGGTCCTTATGCCCTTATTACGCAGCAGCCACTGGGTGGTAAAGCCCACTTTGGTGGTCAGCGTGTGGGTGAAATGGAAGTATGGGCTCTTGAGGCTTATGGTGCAGCTTATACATTACAGGAAATGCTTACCATTAAGTCTGACGATGTAGAGGGTAGAAAGAAGGCCTACGATGCTATCGTTAACGGTAAACCAATTGAGGAGATGGGTGAGCCCGAATCCTTCAGAGTTCTTGTCAAAGAGCTTCAGGGACTTGCCCTTGCTATAGAGGAAATACAGTTCCATAAAGGAAAACAGCAGCCCAAACTTGGGGCTGAAGAGACAGAAGAATAAGTGAGGGGTGAGGACGCCTATGGACAGGATAAAGAAGAAAAGGGTTCGCAAATTTGATGCCCTAAAAATAAGACTGGCATCTCCCGATGACATTCTCAAGTGGTCTCATGGTGAGGTTACACAGGCTGAGACCATTAACTATAGAACATACTTGCCTGAAGAGGGCGGTCTGTTTTCACAGCGTATTTTCGGTCCTATTAAGGACTATGAGTGTGCTTGTGGAAAGTACAAGGGCAAGAAGTATGAAAATGTAGTATGTGAGAACTGCGGTGTTAAGGTGACGACATCTAAGGTGCGTAGAGAGTGGATGGGACATATTACTCTTAACGCACCTGTAGCTCATAGATGGTATTATGGTAAGTCCCCTTATCCACTACCAAGACTCCTAGGTTTGAAGTACCCAGAGGTTAAGGATATTGTTTACTTGAACCTGAACCTTGTTGCCGATGACGGTGGTCCATTTGTTCCCGCCGGTGTTGTTGTAGACGGCGAGGGCGAGCTCAAGGTGAAAAACTGGTTCTTAAACTTCAGCCGTGAGCTTGAGGAGATAAAGGGGTCTTCTCGTATACCGTCTAATATCCCAAGGGTCAAGAAGGAGCTAAAAGAAAAAGTTGTTATCAAGGGTGAGCCACGCTTTGTAGCTGGTCCTAAGGCTATCGAGGCTATTTTCTCTATGCTGTATGAGGAAAACTATCCTGTGAAACTCTATGTTGACCTCTCTCAGGTATGGAAAGCTCGCAAGCGTCTGAGAGAGAAAGTGGAAAACTTCCTTATGTCTTTCCTTGGAATTACCAAAAAGGACATTAAGGCCATTCTCGATGGGGAAAAGAAGATATTCTTTGGCGAAGGTGGTATAGATGTTATTGATAAGAAGAAGTACCTTCTTTTGACAACCGATGACCAGAACAAAGCATTTGATGGTTATAAGGCTTTTGCCGCTGCGCTTTTAAAAGATTACCTTGATGGTGGTAATAAACTCCAGGAGTTTGCCGAAATTGTATCCCGTATACCCAACAGATATGGTAGATGGGAAAGACTTACCAATAGAGGACAGGATATAGGTCTATCTGCAGAAAGATGGTATCCCAATGAGGAATCCCTTGGGTCTTTAAACATGCTAAGTGTTTTTCTTCCCAAACTACTCATTGTTATAGATTCCAAGGAGCGTAAGGCATATAAGTGGGGAGAAAAAGAGTACATAGAGGCATATCTAAACGATTATGAAGGCCGTTATGAGTACTTTGTCAGCCCAGAAGATGCCGAAAGATATCTCACCAATATTTCTAAGGGGCTTGATGAAAATGAGGTAGCTACAATAGATATCACCGATGAGGAAGGTGCTATTCTCTTTGAGCAACCACGTATCCAAGTTTCCGATATTAGGATTAATATTACAGGTCTTGATGTGCTAACTGACGATGTTGCTAAAAATATCAAAAGGATTATGGGACCAGAGTTCAAGTTTGGTATGGGTGCTGAAATAGTGCAGCAGGTACTTGAAAAAGACTTTGATAATCAGGGGAATCAGCTGCAGCTATGGGTTGAGTATCTCAAACATCTTGAAAGGGTTGTTACTAGTGAATCACAGCGTAGAAATATTGTTAGAAGGCTAAGTGTTATGGAAGCATTCCTTCACTCTGAGTCTCGACCAGTCTGGATGATTCTTACTGTTATCCCTGTTATTCCACCTGAGCTGAGACCTATTATTCCACTTGAGGGTGGTAGATTTGCCACTTCTGAACTTAATGACCTCTATAGACGTGTTATCAACAGAAATAACCGTCTGAAAAAGATGATGGATAAGAGGGCACCAGAGATTATCTTGAAGAATGAAAAGAGACTTCTTCAAGATGCCGTAGATGCCCTTCTTGATAATAGTGGTAAAGAGAAACCTGTTACGGATTCTTCTGGTAGACCGCTGAAGTCTCTTACTGATATCCTTGTTAAGAAAGAAGGTCGTTTCAGAAAGAATCTGCTTGGTAAGCGTGTTGATTATTCTGGTCGTAGTGTTATCGTTATTGGTCCTGAGCTGGAACTTGACCAGTGTGGTCTTCCTAAGGAAATGGCCGTTGAACTATTCAAGCCATTTCTTATTAATAGGCTTATCAAGAGGGGTATTGCTGAAACATTTAAAGAAGCCCGTGAACTTATAGATCGTAGGGACGATAGCATATTTGATGCCCTTGAAGAGGTTGTGAAGGACCACTACGTACTCCTTAACCGTGCTCCAACACTTCACCGACCTTCTATTGAGGCTTTTAGGCCAGTTCTTGTTGACATGAAAGCTATCTCTATTCCTGCCATGGTCTGTCCACCATTTAATGCTGACTTTGATGGTGACCAAATGGCTGTTCATGTGCCACTGAGTGACCAGGCACAGGCAGAGGCAAGACTGATAATGGCATCTTCTCTAAACTTCATTTCACCAGCCAATGGAACACCGCTTGCCGCACCTTCTCAGGATATGGTGCTTGGTATTTACTATCTTACTATGCCGTTTGAAGGTGTTAAGGGTGAAGGTAGCGTTATTTCATCTGTAGACGAGGCATTTATTAGGTATCGTCTTGGTAAGGCAGACCTCCATGCTTGGGTATGGTATCCACTCATTGCCTCTAAAGAAGAGATTGAGAAGATGAAATCAGAAGGTAAAAAAGGTAATACTACTATCGGTCGTATTATCTTTAACTACGAGATAGGCAAACGGATGAAACAGTATGGACTTACACGATACCTCGGTAAAGGATTCGAGATATTTAAAGAAGATGCTGATGAGAAATATAAAGGGCCAAGACTGGATTTCGTTAACGAAACACTCGATAAGAAGAAACTGAAAAAGCTTATTACCGAAATGGTGGACATTATCGGTATTGCAGACATGAAATATTTCCTTGATGTAATTAAAGATATTGGTTTCCACTATGCAACCGTTTCTGGTTCTACTATATCTTTGCAAGAGGTTCAGGTTATGCCCGGCAAAGATGAAATACTTAACAGAGCCCTTGAGCAGGTTGAGCGTATTAACGAGGCATACGAAGACGGTATTATCAGTTATGAAGAAAGAATACCATCCATTATTGAGGTATGGCGTAGGGCATCTGAAGAGATTGAGGCCAATCTTCGTAAGCTGATGTCAGAAAGCGCACCAGATAAACTTAACTCGCTGTATATCATGATTATCTCTGGTGCAAGAGGTAATGTTGACCAGCTGAGACAGTCTGTGGCATTTAGAGGTGCCGTATACGATGCTACAGGTAACATTCTAGAGATTCCTGTTAAATCTTCATACATAGAAGGTCTGACTGTTCGTGAATACTTCGACTCTACCTACGGTGGTAGAAAAGGTCAGGTTGATACGGCTCTGTCTACATCTCTTGGTGGTTATAACACAAGGCGATTTGAGGAAGCTGTTCATGCCATCGTTGTTAGAGAAGATGACCACGAAGTCAAAGATGTTGATCTGAATGTCTATCAGGGTAGAGATCTAGCCCACGAGATTATGGGTAGGCTTGCTGCTGAGGATATTGTGGATAGCCAGACAGGTGAAGTGATTGTTAAGAAGTTTGAGCTCATTGATGAAGAGAAGTTTGTGCAAATACAGAATAAGGCCGCAGGTAAGGTTAAGGTATTTACCGAGCTTATGTGGGTTGATGTTGATTCCTTCCTCGATGATGAGAACTTCCTTGAGAACCTTATACACAATAGGTTTAAGCTTGCTATGGATATCGTATTGAAGAATGGGGATTCTATACCTGCTGGTACTGTCATTACACCAGTGCTTGTGCATAAACTAAAGAAGATATTAGAAGATAATGGCTACGAGCCCAAAGTTCTTGTTAGAAGAATAGACGGTATTATGTTTAGAACCCTGAAGAACCTCGAGGGTGATAATATCAAAGACTTCTTTGCAAGAATTAAGGGTAGATTCCTAGCCGATGATGTGGTATCTCCAAAGACTGGTGAGGTGCTTGCACAATCTGGTCAATATATAGACAAAGAACTTATTGATAAGTTTAGAGAGCATGGAGTAGACCATGTGTACATTAAGAGTGCACTAACATGTAAGACAGAATACGGTGTATGTGTGAAGTGTTATGGTGAAGACCTTGCCAGACACGCTATTGTTGAACGTGGCGAGGCTGTTGGTATTGTTGCTGCTCAGTCACTTGGTGAACCGGCTACACAGCTAACACTCAGAACATTCCACACTGGTGGTACTGTTGGTGCTAAGAGTGAGGAGATTACATCTGAAGATTCTGGTTTGCGTCTGGTTGAGGCGGTATCAACAACTCCTGATTCTGGTCTTAATAAAGATGAGCGTAGGTTCCTCCAGAGTATTGTCAAACCTATTACCGACTTCTACAAGGTAATTCGAAATATAGATGAGCGTATTAGGGCTGAATTTGATAGTGCAAAGGAAGACATACTTGTTAAAGAGATAAGCAACCTGAAAGAAATGACAAGCAGTGAAGAGAAGGCCCTTCGTGTGTATGTAAACGATTTTCTTGACAGTTATATGAATGGTCTGCTTTCCATAATGGAGACCATACAGACTCTTATCAATAATGAATTTAACTGGAGAGGTCTCAGTGCCGATATCTATGAATACATCTTTGAACAGATAGATAATCTTGATAAGGTGTTTGCTCCTGCAGTGCTTGAAAATCTGAAGAAAGGTATAGATGATATTGTATCCAACGATGATATTACATCAAGACTATCAAGAAAGATAGAGTCTTACCTTGCTTCAATATCTGCAAGGTTTGTTGAATATCTTGCCAAGCTACCTTCTTGGTTCCTTATGACAGCTGGTATCAAAGGTAGAAATGTCGAAGAGGTTAAGGCGCTTTATGACAGAATTATTGGTATGGGAGTTAAGGATATCACCGATGATGCCCGTAAGGAACTTGTTGGTCTTATCAAAGGTTTATTTGAAGGTGATGACATCTCTGTTAAGGAATTTGTCTACGAACAGTTTGTTGGTCTTGACCCAACAATGGAGATTCTTGACCAGAAGAGGGCAAAACTTCAGCCATTGGCAATGCTATCCTCTGTTGATGGACACGTTGTCGAAGTTGAAGTGAAAGATAAAATGATGTATGTGATTACCAAAGACGAGTTTGGATCTTATAAACTGGCCTTTGCATGGATGCCATTTAGATATCTTGACCCTGTACTTGGAAGAGAGGTTGATATTAGATTCAGACCGAGATTCAAAGAGGGAGATTATATCCTTCCAGGTGACCTTATGGTTGTCAGTAGACAGAGAGGTTTCCATAGACCAGTTGTCAGATATCCAAGAGTGTTCTTGCAGATGCTTCTTGATAACTTTGGTTTACAGGCTGTTGCCGACTTCTTGTTCTCCTCTATCGAAGGTATCTATGTTGACTTCCAATTTGATATCAACGATAAGCACTTTGAGGTTATCATGTCTCAGATGCTTAGTAAGGTTGAAGTTTATGACGATGGTGACAGTGATATCCTTGTTCCGTTCCATGATGTTGACCTGTATAGGTTTGAGGCCGAGTATAGGTATCTTAAGACCAAAGGTCTTCTCACCCCTAGGGGTAAGCGTAAGATCTGGGGTACAAAAGATGTCGGTAAACTGTCCGAGTCTTGGCTGGCTGCAGCATCTTATCTTGAAACAGCTACAGCCCTTATTAATGCCGCTATTGCATCTAAGGTTGATAGGCTTGTGGGAATGAAAGAGAATGTTATTGTTGGTTCCATGATTCCTGCAGGTACAGGTATATACGATGACAGTCAGTTTAAGATTAGAGTAGAGGGTAAAGAAGAGATTATTGAAGAGGAGTAACAATTCTGCTTCTATATACAAGGGGGGACTTTGTCCCCCCTTGTTTTATATTGTGGGGTGGTGCTTGTGAACGTAAGGCAATTGATAAAAAGGCCGTATAAAAGGGCTATAGTATCGCTTAGTGGCTATTTTAGAGGTAATATTCCAGCTGATAGTGATACCCTCGTTATAGGGGTGGATAGGGGGACCCATCATCTGCTTGAAGAGGGTATCATGCCTCACATTGTGATTGGTGATTTAGATTCCATATCACGCATGGATTTGATTTCTACACTGAGGGGAAAATCTGTTCCTTATTTTCTCGTTTCTAACTGGGATAAAGATTATACTGATGGACAACGTGCCATCGAAATCGTTTATACTGTGGGTATAAAACATCTAACTATTATCGGTATCATGGGAGGGGAAATGGACCATTTTTTAGGGAATCTATCTTTGTTTAGTATGTATAGCCACATGTTTGATACGATGGTAGGCTATACAGGGTATCAGACCATAGAGCTTGTAGAAGGTCAGAAAACATATGCTTTGCCTAAAGGTACGTCTATTTCGTTTGTTCCCTACGATGATGAGGTTACTCTCACACTTCGTGGGGTGCTCTGGGAAGTTGAAAATAGATTATTTAAACGCGAAAACTTACCACCTATTTCCAATATAGTTGTCAAAGATAATGTTGTTATTGATAGTGACGGGAAGTTATGGGTTATTATTGGCCGTGAGGATAAACCATATTTGTTAAAATACCCTCAGGGAAGGTGATGTATATGAAAGGAGTTGCTATTGTTGGAGATCATAATAGTGGAAAGACAACTCTGGGTAAGAGGATACTTCAAGTTCTGAAAGAAAGGGGATATAAGCCTTTTGTTTTCAAACATGCACCACATACAGAGCATTTTGCCGATGAGGGTAAAGATACAGAGCAGTATTTATCGGTTGCTGATACTGTTGTTGCTACTGGTAAAGATATTTATGCTGTTTATGCCAAAGGGCATCTACCCATCCATAAACTGTTTGCCTTAATGAGAGATTTTGGTGCAGATTTTCTTTTGTATGAGGGGACGCCTCACGGGTTACTAATTCCCTGGCTTAAGGTTGGTAATGGAAAGGGTGATAGTCCGTATACACTATGGCATGTGGAGAGTCCACAGTCACTTACAGACGAAGAAGTGGAAGAACTTGTTGATGATATTTTGTCTAGGACATGGACTATTCCGATGATGCTAAATTGTGGAAAGTGTGGGGTGGACACATGCCAAGAATATGTAGATGCCATTCTGTCTGGTGAAGAGCGAACATGTGTACTGTGGGAAAGTACAATGCGTATAATCATTGATGGTAAAGAAGTACCCCTTGTTCCTTTTATCGAGAAACTCTATCGTTCTGTTATAGAATCACTCGTTAATAACCTGAAGGGAGTGCCTCGAGATTATCACTCTGTAGAGATTTATTTGGGGAGGGAAAAACATGAAGATTGAAAAGTATGCAGTTATTACCCCCGAAGCAATAGCTAAGTGGATAGAGAAAGACATGAAAAATGTGTATGGCGTAAAACCTGCCAGCTCATGGCATCCTTCTCAGTATGTTGAACTTTTTAAAGAAAAAATTCATGCATACAGGCCTGGAATATTTGTTGGCATAGAGCATAATGTTCCACATATCATATTGCATGTTGTCATCAAAGGCCAGATGCCTATTGCTGTAATAGTGAAAAATCTTAGAGAAGTGATAGACTATACCCTTAGGGAAAAAATGAGCATAAGAAAATATATGCTTGATATAAAACTACATGTCTCATAGTGGAGGTGAAAGATGGTGAAGCCAGTGGTTTCTGCTAAGGACCTTAGAGAACTATTTGTTGGTGGTATAAATGCAGTAGAGAAGTATCGCGATAAAATAAATGATCTTAATGTGTTTCCTGTTCCTGATGGAGATACGGGTACTAATATGTACCTAACGCTTCAGAGTGTAAAGGCACTTATGGAGAGGGAAAATCCCACAACCTTTTCTCATCTTGGTAGTGTTATCGCTAGTGGTAGCTTGACAGGTGCTAGGGGAAACTCAGGTGTTATTCTATCTCAGATATTTAAGGGGTTTGGAAATTATCTCAAGAAATTTAAGGAGCCTGAGATGAAACCTGAGCATTTTATAGAGATGTTAGACTGTGGCAGAAAAACAGCTTATTCCTCTGTTGTAAAACCTGTTGAAGGTACAATTTTAACGCTGATTAGGAGAGTATCTGAGGAGCTATATCCTCAAAGAAAAAAGTATATAGATTTTGAAAATATGTTTGAAGACCTTATAAAAGTGGCTAAGGAGACAGTAAAGCTGACTCCAACCATGCTCGATGTACTGGCTGAAGCAGGTGTTGTCGATGCAGGAGCTTACGGGCTTACTATTTTCTTTGAGGGTATGCAGTCGGCTCTTACAGGTAAGGAGATTATTATATCTGAAGAATTTACCCCTGATAAGAAGCCTACTCTTATGATGGAGGGTGAAAGTAAATATCCATTTTGTACAGAATGTTCCGTTGTATTTGACGATAATTTTGATTTAGAATCGTATCTTGTGGAAATCGGTGATTCCATTGTTATAGGTAAAGATGGAGATGTTGTTCACTTCCATGTTCATACCGATAGGCCTCTTGAAGTGTTATCTGAGGTTGCCAAGCATGGTCGTATTATCAAGATAAAGGTTGACAATATGGATGCCCAGATGGAAGGACTGATGGCTGAAGAGAAGAAAAAAGATCTCGCTATTGTTGCCGTTGCCGATGGCGAAGGTTGGGCTGAGATACTTCAGAGCTTGGGGGTTGATGTCATTGTATCTGGTGGTCAAACGATGAATCCTAGTGTTAGACAGCTTGCCGATGCTGTTAAGCATGCGCCCGCCGATACGGTTATACTGATGCCAAACAATAAAAATATAGTAGGGGCAGCCCATCAGGTAGATAAGCTTGTTAAGAAAAATGTGTATGTTATTCCAACCCATTCTATGCAAGAAGCTGCTGCCATACTCATGAACCTCGAGCCCGGTATGCATCCCGATGAGATACTACAAATTGCACGAGATGTGCGTGATGATATTATAGTAGGTTCTATTACGAGAGCAGTTAGAAAGTCAAAGATAAATGGTAAAGATATTAAGGAAGGCATGGCGCTTGTTATTGTTGATGATGATTTGCTTGATGTAGCTGATACAGTAGAAGAAGCTCTTCGTAAACTTATTGAGTATATGGTTGAAGAGAAGGAAGCATCTATGGTTTCTGTGTTTGTGGGGGAAGATAAGACGGTAGAGGAAACAGAAGAGCTTTTAGAAGAGATTATTGGCGACAATGAAGATGTGGAATATGAGGTTCACTTTGGAGGGCAAAGGGTATATCCCTATATGGTGCTAGGTGAGGTGTAGTGAAGCAAGAAAAATTATATCAAGAGCTGAAGCCTATTCTTCAGGATGTTTTGAAGAAAAAAAAGTTTGCGTTAGAAGATAGACAGAAGGTTATATCTCTACTTGATAAGTATGCTCGCTATTTGCCTCCGGCTTTGGCTATTAGTGCTAAGAATATAGCTCATAAACTTCGTTTGTGGCATGAAATGGATAAAGTTGATAGAGGAGGGGCTGTAAAGTCCCTCCTTAAATTTTTGGATATGCTTTCTGGTTATAAAAAGGAACCCCAGTCCAATGGAGCAAATATTTTTTCAGGTGAGCGTGATGATGCTCTTGTGAAGAATACTATAAGGTGGCGTAAGAAGTTTATTGAGAAGGCTGTTAAAGAGACCAAAGTTAAAGAGCGTCCGTGGAAAATAGATGTAAAGTATGTTAAGGGGGTAGGACCTAAGAAGGGAAGGGCATTAAAGGAGAAGCTTGGAATTTCTTCTGTATGGGACATGTCTCATCTTTTACCATTGAGGATAGAACCACGTGTTGCCAAGACCGGTGTTTCTCCCGATGATCTTGATAAACTTGTAACTCTTGAAGGAGTTATTGCTTATATAAAACCTATTCCTGTTAAGAGCGGAAGGAAACTAACGATAGTAGCACTGAAGACATCGGCAGGGCAGATTGCTATCAAGGTATGGGGTAGCCAATACTGGGTGAAGAACATAAAAGCTGGTGATAGAGTTAAGGTAACAGGTAAGCTAAAAAGAGATAGAAAATTAGGACTTACCTTGGAGGGGGTTAATTCTCAGAGAATAAAGAAATTGGATACATCTATGTTTAGTCAGGAGATAGATGTTGAGACTTATGCCAACTTCCCTTTTGAGGCTATATATCCTACCTTGTCAGAAATATCACAAGGTTCAATGAAGAAAATTGTTAGAAATGCTTTGAGGAAGTATATGGGAGCCATTGATGACATACTTCCTGCTCGTCTTGTTCGTCAACTTGATGAAGATAGGTCGTATAGAGAAAATCTAATGGCACTTCACTTTCCGGTGAGTCTGGCAGAATGGGAAGATGCTAGGCGAGCCTTGGCGCTAAGAGAAATATTTGCTATACAACTTGTTCTTGCCTACCAGAAAAAGGTTATTAAGGGTAGTGAAGGTATATCTTATACGGTAAAGCCCGAGTGGGAAGAGAAATTTTTCTCCTCTTTGCCCTTTCAATTTACCGATGACCAGATGAGGGCGTGGGAAGAGATAAAAGCAGATATGCAAAGCCCTCATCCCATGAATAGACTTTTACAGGGTGATGTTGGTTCAGGAAAAACGGTTGTTGCCGCTCTCGCCACATATATAGCGGCAAAGAATGGAAAGCAGGTTGCTATACTTGTACCTACATCTGTTCTCGCGGGGCAGCACTACATGGTGTTCAAGAAATATCTTGAACCATTGGGTGTTGATGTAGAACTTCTTCTGGGTTCAATGAGGACATCGGAAAAAGAGAAAATTCGTCACATGATACGATCTGGTATGACCAGCGTTGTTGTTGGAACTCATGCCCTTATACAGGAAGATGTAGAGTTTAGAGATTTGGGATTTGCCCTCATCGACGAGCAGCATAAATTTGGTGTTATACAGAGGGCAAACCTTCTTGCAAAGGCAAGAAATATTATGCCAGATGTGCTTGTCATGACAGCAACCCCTATTCCAAGAACTGTGGTTATGACAGTTTATGGTGATCTTGATGTTTCCACCATCAAACAAATGCCACCGGGGAGAGCTGGTGTGAAGACTATATGGAGGCGTTCCAAGTATAGAACACTTGTATATGCCGATGTGAAGAAGTTTCTTGATAAAGGAGAGCAGGCATACATTGTTGTGCCGTTTATTGAAGATTCGGAATATGAGGCATTTAAAAACGTGATGTCTCTTGAACAGGTGCTGGAGATTGTTAGTCAGCAGTTTAAAGAGTATCGTATAGGGGTGCTACATGGTCGTATGACGGAAGCGGAAAAGCAAGAAGTAATGAGGCAATTTAGAGACCATGAGATAGATATCCTTGTTGCCACACCAGTCATTGAGGTTGGTATTGATGTGCCCAATGCCACAGTCATGGTAATAGAAAGTGCCGATCATTTTGGGCTTGCCTCACTGCACCAGCTGAGGGGAAGGATAGGTAGAGGTAATAAACCAGGTGTTTGTTATCTTATTGCCGACCCTAAGAGTGAAGAAGGTAAAAAACGCATGGAAATTATGGTGAAATACAGTGACGGTTTTAAAATAGCAGAAGAAGATTTGAAAATGCGTGGGCCTGGTGAATTAATTGGCACAAGACAACATGGTTTTTGGGGTATGAATGTGGCGGATCTTTTAAAGGATACCGACCTTATAGATCCTGCAAGAAAGCTGGCATTTCAGTATGTCGAAGAAGTTGATAATATAAAGACAGATGCACCATATCTGTGGGACTATCTAACACATGTATTTGGCAAAGATAAAATGGAACTTATTGTTGTAGGTTAGGGGGGAAGAGTGTGAATATAAGGTCGCTGGCAAAAAAAACGTTGTTGATGGTTGAGCCCTTTAATGTCGAGCCGATAGAGGGTTATATAAGGTTGTCTCTCAATGAAAATCCTACATTGCCTCCGATGGTTGTAAAAACGGCTTATGAAAAGGCATGGGAATACGTTAACAGGTATACCCCTTTAGAGATTCTCGAGGAGTTTAAAGATGAAGTATCTCTTTACAACAATGTATCTTCACACAATATATTTGTTGGACCGGGTGCAGATAGTATATTGACATATATTGCCGATGCATTTTTATGGGAGGGAAAAGTTGCCTCCATGCTTCGATTTACATATCCTGTATATGCGGAAGAAACCATTAAGCGTGGTGCCAAGGTTGATTTTATTCCCATGGATGATACATTTAGCTCAAAGTTAGAAGATATTATAGACCATGCCAAAGAGGCAGATGTTTTGTTTTTATGTAATCCCAATAATCCCACTGGAAATCTGGTGATTTTTACACTTGAGGAGATGGAAGAAGTTTTAAAGGTATCGAAAGGTATCGTTGTGGTAGATGAGGCATATTACGAGTTTTCCGGTTTTAGTGTAGCACCACTGGTTTCTAAGTATGATAACCTTATTGTTGTTCGAACTTTCTCCAAGGGGTTTGCCATGGCAGGTTTGCGTATAGGTTATGCTATAACATCTCCCGAAATTGTTGACATACTAAGTCGTGTTTCACAACCCTATGTCGTATCTACAACATCTATGGTTGTGGCTACTGAGGCACTGAGATATTCCCGTTATGCGTATGAGAATGCTAGAAAACTAAAAGATAGCCTGTATAAAATCAAGCAGACTCTAATGGGTATGGGGCTGAAAGTTTATCCCTCGGTGACCAATTTTCTTGTTGTAGAAGCTCCCGCTGGAACATGGAAGAGACTGAGACGGAATAGGGTTCTAACCAGACTCATATATGCCGACATGGAAAATCGCAAGGAAGTTATCCGTATCAGTGCCGGTGACCGTATATCTGTTGGTAAATTTCTTAAGGTTTTTGCGGATATCGTGTTGGAGGATAAATGATGCTGCGTATTATTGGTGGAGAGTTGGGAGGCAGGTACATCAAAAGTGGTTGGCATAAACAGAGTGGACTGAGACCACTTGCTGAAGTCTTTAGGGGAGCATTGTTCAATTCTCTGGGAACTTTAGTGGAAGATTCCATTTTTCTTGATGCGTTTGCCGGTACGGGAGCTGTTGGTATTGAGGCTATTAGTCGAGGTGCTAAGAAGTCTATTTTTATTGAGAAACACAGAAAAACAGCATCTCTTATTAAAAATAATCTGAAATCACTGGGTGTTGAGGACAGGGCAGAGGTCATTGTTGGAGATGTTCTTAGGATATTACCCTCGTTAAGAGAGGATATAAATATTGCCTTTTTTGGTCCTCCATATGATAAAGGTTTTATTCCCAAGATATACGATACCTTGCTGAAGTGGGATAAAACTCCCATGTTAAAGAGAATTATCATCCAATCGTCTCCCCGTGAGTGGCAAAATCATGAAGCGTTTGAAGTTGTTAAAGACCTTAGTCGTGGCGATACTGTGCTCAAAATACTGAGATACAAGGGGTGATTGTATGATTAAGCTTATTGTCTCCGATCTTGATGGCACACTGCTTGATAGCAAGAAAACAGTACCTCAGTGTCATATAGATGCTATTAAGGAAGCCCTTGATAATGGGAAAATTGTAACCTTTTTCACAGGTAGAAGCAGGCATTCAGCCAACAGCGTTGTAGGTCATATTAATCTTGATGTGCCCATGGTATTCCAAAATGGAGCATTAATTACCCATGGTTTTTCTAAGAATATTATTAGGGCATTACCTCTAAGAGGAGATGTTGCCCGTAGGGCATATGAGCTTGCTAAGGATATGGGCATATTTTATGTTTTGTATACTGACTTTTTTGATGAAAAAGACATGGTAATGGAAGAGCCATACAGTGGTGTAGAACTGAGAGATTACTTTGATGCATCATCGTGGAGACATCGTTATGGTGATGTTTTGGCATATATAAAAGATAATGTAGCCCAGATTGCCCTTGTGGGTGAAGAGGAGAAGATAAGGGAGCTAATAGAGATACTCTATACAGAATTCGGTGACAAGGCATTTTCTCCAGTAAAGACAAGAGCAGAAAAGCATGAGTCTTTCTGGGAGTTATTCGGTTATGGTACAGGGAAGGAAGAGGCTTTGAAATTTCTTATGAAATACTTTGATGTAACTTCTAACGAGGTTTTGTTTATGGGAGACGGTTACAACGATATTGGTATTATGCAGCTTGTAGGCTATCCTGTTGCTATGGCCAATGCTCCAGATGATGTAAAAAAACATGCAAGGTATATTGCCCCATCAAATGATGAATGTGGGGTGGCATGGGCAATAAATAATATAGCTTTGAAATAATAAAAAAGGGGGACTTATAGTCCCCCCTCTGTTTTTTGTTTGTTGAGTTTTTTACACCTGTGCCATCTTAACAGCAAGGGCAATGGAGTAGAACTTGCTCTCGGCAGAGTCTGCACGTGATGTTAACACTACTGGTGCTGTTGCCCCTACAACAACTCCTGCCATTTTAGCACCGGCACCAAATGTAAAGGATTTGTAGAGGATGTTACCAGCCTCGATATCAGGTACTATAAGCACATCGGCTTTACCGGCGACAGGAGATTCGATGCCCTTGTGTTTTGCTGCCTCTTCACTAAGTGCATTGTCAAGTGCCAGTGGGCCATCAACAATGCAGCCCTTTATCTGCTTCCTACGGTTCATAACGGCCAAAGCTGCAGCCTCGATAGTTGCTGGCATGGCTGTAGAAACTGTTTCTACAGCTGCCAATACTGCCACTTTAGGCTCTTCAATATCAAGTGCGTGAGCAACCTTTACGGCATAGTTGATAATGGTAACCTTCTGATCTAATGTTGGAGCTGGAATCATGGCTGCATCACTAAGAAGGAGAAATCTATCGTAAAGAGGTAGTTTGAATACGCCAACATGGGACAATAGAGCCTTTTCACCGGGGCGCAGTCCCCACTCTTTGTTAAGTACAGCCTTAAGGAATGTAGCTGTATGAATGAGTCCTTTCATAACAACATCTGCTTCCCCGTTTCTTACGAGTTTTACTGCTTCTGCAGCGGCAGCAGCGTGATCATCGGTGTGAAGCACCTTTATCTTCTCACCGTCTTCAGATAACCCTACCTCTTCGAGCTTCTTGAGGATAGGTTCTTTTTCTCCCACTAGATAGAATGTTGCTATTCCCTCATCAAGTGCCATTTTTACAGTTTTGATAACTTCTGTGTCATCAGCCTGGGCAACGGCTACTCTGACAGATTTTCCTGTCTTTACCTTCGCTATTAGCTCATCAAAGTTTTTCAACATACTAATTCCCTCCTTTTTGTTGGTATACCTCTTTTATTATATTACCCTCACAGGGGCGTAGGCTGTTGCTATAATTAAACTTAGGATTTCCTTTTGAAGGGAGG
Source organism: Dictyoglomota bacterium (assembly GCA_013153035.1). Taxonomy (GTDB): domain Bacteria; phylum Coprothermobacterota; class Coprothermobacteria; order Coprothermobacterales; family JAADFF01; genus JAADFF01. Next base: position 17,988 of record JAADFF010000001.1, read on the forward strand.
CGATAAGGTGGACGGAATAATTGAGTGCCTTCCCGTTCATCAAGGCAGAGTTCATTTACACATTACCGATGAGATGAAGTCCTACAAGTATTTGAAGCTTGTGGGAATAACCTCATCTGGTAAGAAAATTCCTTTCCGTACTATTATCTTAAACAACACAGAACATTATGATTTTGACATCCCCCCGTACCAAACATTTAAAGAAGTATGTGTTGTTCCAGCCAAGCTTTTTTATCACGAACCACGTCTGTTTTCTGTTAATCCCGATGATCCTCTTGAAGGTCGTGATAAGAGAGAGCATGAAGATCGTATTCCAATTGTTTTTATTCATGGACTGTGGAGGGTGGAGCTAACTCCTCCCGATAAACGTTTTGGTCGTTGGTATTATGAGACAAAGTTTCAAACCTTTTTACACTTTATAAGTGCCCTTAGACCTTTTAGGAACAGGGTAAAAATCTATGCCTATGTTTATCCTGCTCATTACTTGACCCTGGAGGAACATGCTCAGAACCTTATTGACCTGATGAAACGCAGTAAAACTTTATCTTCTACACCTCCTATTCTTATTGGGCACAGTTTTGGTGGACTTGTAGCCCGTGAGGTTGCACGGAAGTATCCTACTAGAAGTGTTGTTACTATTGCAAGTCCTCATAAAGGCACACCTATTATTGATTACATGTATATGTCTTACAGCGATTTTAAAAGATTATGGGGACGTATGCGTGAGCTTATGATGGGGTTGTATCAGATTCGTGAGATGCTTTTTGCATCGGAGCAGTTTGTAGTGTCTCCTGCTCATGAATATTTGTTATGGCATGACGAGCCTTATGTATGGAAAGACAAAGTCCCCGTGTTTACGGTAGCTCCGTGGTTGGAGATAGATGTATCTCCTGAGATCATTGCCTCCATGCTTGAGGAAGCCCAAAAAAATCCTGCCTCTGTTGGCAGTTATCTATTTTCGGCAAGACTTATGGCATTCATGGGTCAGCATATGGGATATGAAAACTGGTCTAACAACGATGGTGCTGTACCCATGGAGAGTAGTAGAGAAGGGATTATAGGTGATATGGTAGAAAAATTGCCCCATATCATGGGGGATCATGAGACCCCACTAAGGGCTACCGACTATTTTATTCAACATATCTTACCTGCTGTTATTACATAAGAAGGAGGAGTGGAGTATGGGATGTAGATTTAAGATGCGTATTATGGGTTATGTATTCGACTGCGAACAGCTATCTTGGGCTTTTTATGACTGGGCTAATTCTGGTTATTCTACGGTTATTACAACAACGGTTTTTCCTATTTACTTCCAGAATCAGATGGAGGCATTTATAAAGGGTCGTCTTGGTGAGGATTTGGGGAAAGTCAGGGAATGGCTTTCTCAGTTTTGGACAAGCAATAATATTGCCGATAAAATAGGTGATGAAGATTTACTTAAGCAGATTAATGATGTCAAGAGTTCTATGTCTGCTAGTGGTTTGAATCCCTCTGATGCCGATAAGTTTCTTCAGTATGTCAAGGATAACAATCCTAATCTTTATCATTCTATTGTTGAGAAGTGGAAAGATCATGTTTCATCGGCACAGGCTTTTGCCACTCTTAGTCTGATAAATTCTATAGGTACAGCAATAATGGTTGTTTTAGCACCTATTATTGGTGCCCTTGCCGACACCCTTAGTGGTAAGAAGAAGTTTCTAACATTTTTTATATTAACTGGAGCATTGTCTAGTGCCGGTCTTTATTTCTTCACAAAGCCTGATCTGTGGGTACTTGGGGCAACCTTGTATGTGATATCTGCCATATCGTTTGCATCGGCTAATGTTTTTTATGATTCATTGCTTCTTGATGTATCCCATGGTGAGCCTACTGTGATGGATATATTATCCTCCTTAGGTTACGCTGTGGGCTATATCGGGGGTGGTATTCTTCTTATTTTGTCATTTATTGTCATTATGATTATGCCCGATAAAGCTCTAGCTTCTCGTATTTCCTTTGTTATGGTGGGTGCCTGGTGGCTTTTGTTTTCTCTTCCCATCATTCTCTTTGTCAAGGAGCGTCAAACAGATTACGACCATAAACTATCTGTTGGTGAGGTTATAGGCAAATCTTTTGGAGATTTATGGGGATCCTTGAAAGCCCTTGCAAAGAGTAGAGATGCTCTCTTGTTTATCCTTGCGTATATTCTGTATATAGATGGTGTATCTACTATTATTAAGCTCTCTGCAGGTTATGGTAAATCTTTAGGATTGGGCACAACAGCACTAATTGGTGCTATTGTTATGGTTCAGTTTGTGGCATTTCCGTTTGCTCTTCTGTATGCTTATATGGCAGATAAAATTGGTGCAAAGAAGTCTATACTTGTGGCTATAGGAGTTTACACATTTATCAGTGTATGGGGATATTTCCTTGATACTGTGTGGGAGTTTTGGATTATGGCATTCCTTGTTGGAACTTCTCAGGGTGGAATTCAGGCTCTTAGTCGTTCATTCTTTGGTAGATTTGTACCTGATGAAAGGTCTGCACAGTTTTATGGTTTGATGAGCTTTACCGGTAAGTTTGCAGCTATATGGGGGCCATTGCTAGTTGGTATTGTTACTGGAACCACCAACAACCAGAGGTTGGGAATACTATCACTCTCCATTATGTTCCTGTTAGGTGCTGCTATCATGCTAATGGTTCCAGACGAACCAGAAAAAATATCTGTCTAATCTTAGTCTACTATCAAGGGGGAGCCTTTAAGATAGGCTCTCCCTCTTTCCACTGTTTCTTCTATAGCACGGTTGACAAGGTATATAACATCTTCATGATGAATTTCTCCATTATATATCCATGCTTTTCTATTAATATTTAGTGGGTCTTTAAATGGTATATGTCTAATACCTTGACACAAATAGGATATTCCCAACTTAGATAGACTGTATGCGAGTCCCTCGATGAGTATTGGCGCATAGTCGTATGTTTTTTGGTAGAGTAACATGTATCTATATGCTGCTGAGTAGTAGCCCACGAGATATGGTTTTTCAATAGGAATAGATTTCATGCTATCCCGCATGGCAATGTCTATATGGTAGGGTATTTTATCAGGCAATGCAGTTGATATCTTGAATCCGATGAAAGGTTTACCTATATATTCCATATATGCCCTGTCAATGGCCCTTTCTAACTGTCCATGGGTAATACTATCTTTAGTTCGTGCATTGATATATGGGTGTAGGAACTCGTCAAGTATGTAGTGGGAGGCGTATGCTATGGCAAATGCTGGGTATTCTTTTCGAAGGTTTTCTCCTAATTGCCTTATAAACAGGGGGGCATTTCTGGGATCATGAAGTGCTTTGCCGAATATATAGATGTCTTTCTCAAATGGCATATATAGAAAGATATCTGGACCTTGGCTACCTAATACAATCAACTTCATTGTTTGTTTGCCGAGCATTCCCAGTGTCTTTGCAACTTTTAATCCCACTATACTGTGTAAGAACTCTGATGGCATGTTATCACCCCCGCCCTTTTATTATGCCACATGCATAGAACATAAGAATATTAGGTATTTTATAAATGGTATTGTGTCATAATACAAATAAGGGGGTGGTAGGTATGGGTTGGATATATGGACCTGTTAACAATGTTGAGGATATTGCCAGAATCAACTGTATTATTCGTGATGAGATGATGATTGCGGAGTCTCCTGAGGTTCTTACTGAGCTTAAAAAGCGTTCAGATTATTTATGTACACTAACACATTCTCCATTTTGGAAGAAGAAATTTGGAGACAAGATTGATCTTTTGAAAGAAGAGGCTATTAAACAGAATAGGGCTACAGTACGTCTTGCCAATATGATAGCTAAGGTAAGGGGATGGAACAAAGAATATTCTCCATGGGGGAAAGACAAGTATCCTGATTTTGAAAAGCATCTTCAGGAAGTTGTTGATATGCTTCTTGAAGAGATAGAGAAATCAGTTTATGAAGACAAGACCCAGATAGAGGTCGATATTAGAAAACTATTCTGTCAGATACGTTTCAGCATGTTATATGCAGATAGCAAGGAAAAACTGTACGCTCTAAAGAAAAAGGCAGAGGTATGGGTTTTTACGACATTTGGAAAAATCTTTGTTATGCTTTTCGATGTGGATGCTTTGGTCAAATTGAGGGATATGACAGTTGCTGAATTTAATAGGACTATAGATTTGGCCAATATTGTTGCTGAATATAACGGTTGGGATATAGAGTTTGAGTACTTCAATGAGAGTGACATGGAGCAGGAAGAAGATATCGAGGAGTATATTGAAAGACTTGAGGAGGAAGAGAAAAAAGCCTCTGAGTATATACCGACAGAGGCAAAATATGGTGATGCAAAAGTTTTATGGATTGTATACGAACTACCAAAGGTAAGAAGAGGTAAAAAGAGAAGGGCTAAAAGAGTATATTTACCTGCTGATGCCGAAGATATTCAGTTTGAGGGGCCAGATTGGTTCGAGACACGATTTGGAAGGAGAGTATGGGGTATTAAAATAACATACACCAAGACTATAGGACCTAGAGTCATAAGAAGGGGAGACATGGAAATAAGCATTGGTCCAACTAAGGTCAAACGTTCGAAGATTGTTTCGTTACCAGAAGGTGTTACGGAGTACGAGGTTATGGACACCAGACCTGCCGATGCCATGGCAATAGCATAAAGGAAAACAATTTGATTAAGGTATAAGTGGGGGCATAATGCCCCCATTATTTTATTGATACAATAATGATATGAAACCGAGAGAAAAGATCATTAATTTAGGAGTGGAGTCTCTTAATGATGAGGAGCTATTAATGCTCTTTATTGGCAGTGGTTTTAATGGACTTACAGCCCGTGATATAGCACGAAGTCTTTTAGATGAATTCCGCTCATTGAATGATGTTTTTCGAGCATCTCCTGAAGAGCTAATGAGTATAGAAGGTGTTGGTGTTGCTATATCTTCAAGGCTTGTGGCTGTTGGTGAGATTATGAGGCGTGTAATTCATAAGCCTTTACTCCAAGAAGAGTATGTAATTATTATGTGTGCAAATGAAAATACAGGGGTTTTTATAACGGGGATAGATAATGAAATTACTATTGCTTGGGATTTAACGCAACTTCCATGTAAGGATGTTGTTTTGTACCATAGTCATGGGAAAGAGAAAATGCCATCAATATCTGATGAGTGGTTAGTTCTTTACCTTAAAGAGAAGGGCCTAAATGTTATAAAGTATGAGATTATGACATCTAATATGGATATTTATGATGTATTATCAAAAGTAGATTATATGAAGGGGGAATAGCGTATGAAGATAGGGTTTGCCCAGATGTTGCCTAAATTGCTTGATCTTAGTGGCAATTTGGAGAAAATAAAAGCGCTGATGACATCTGAAGATTATGATGTTTTGGTGTTTCCAGAGCTTGCTACTACAGGCTATGTATTTGAAAATATAGATGAAGTATGGAATGTTGCCATGTCTGTAGATGAACTGGTGGACTTTGTGACATCTGTAAAAAGGCCGGGACTTATTGTAATAGGATTTGCAGAAAAGTATGGCGACAAATTATTTAATTCATCTGTAGCCATAACTCCTGAAGGTGATTACTATTTGTATAGAAAGATTCATCTCTTTGATAGAGAAAAGTTATGGTTTTCTCCGGGTAATCTTGGTTTTACAGTATTTGATTGGCGGGGATATAAGTTTGGCATGATGATATGCTTTGACTGGATTTTCCCCGAGGCTATGCGCACGCTGGCTGTGAAAGGAGCGGATCTGGTACTTCATAGTGCCAACCTTGTACTTCCTTACTGTCAGAATGCTATGACAACAAGGTGCCTTGAAAATCATGTATTTGCCATTACTGCCAATCGTATAGGTGAAGAAAGAGGTGTAAAGTTTACGGGTATGAGCCAGATTACAGGCGTTAAGGGAGATATTCTTCTAAGATATTCTCCCGATGGAGAAGGTCTGGGATTTGTTGAAGTTAACTTATTTGAGTCGCGAGACAAACGTATTGCCACACTGAATAACATTATGCTTGATAGAAGACCAGAATGGTATTTAGACCTTACAAGGGGGGTATAAACTATGCCAATAAAATTTGGAACAGATGGCTGGCGTGATCTTATAGGTTTCGATTACAATGCTGAAAACATTGTTCGGGTGTCAAGAGCTGTTTCTCAATATTTTCAGAAGCTTAATAAAGGTAGTAAAGTTCTTATAGGCTATGACAACCGCTTTATGTCTGAAGAGTTTGCCCAGGTGATTGGTAGGGTATTCGATTCTGATGGTTATGAGGTTCATATATTTGAGAAACCTGTGCCAACCCCACTGCTTGCATGGTCTGTTAAGCATAAGGGATATGCTTTAGGTATTATGTTGACCGCTAGTCATAATCCTCATTATTATCATGGATATAAGGTAATCCCATGGCATGGCAGCCCTGCTGAGAAGGATATTACCGATGGTATACAGGCACTTATAGATCTGGATGCCCCCGTTTCTGTTGACTTTCCCTATGAAAAGAAATATCTTATTCCCGTTCCCGATGATTACCTTCTTGCTGTAAAGTCATTTGTTGGTGATATTAAGACGGATATGCGTATCGTATATTCAGCCATGCATGGTGTAGGAGCAGGTTTTACTGATAGGGTCTTGAAATCTTACGGGCTCCATGTTTCTACAATCCGTAGTGGTAGAGATCCCTATTTTGGTGGTATAATTCCTGAACCCAAACCACAGTATCTTTCCGATCTTGCACAGATGGTCAAAGGTTTTGGTGCTGTTGGATTGGCCAACGATGGAGATGCCGATAGGTTTGGTCTTGTTGATGAAAAAGGAAATGTTGTTAATAATAACTGGTTTCTCGCCGCTATTGCATGGTACCTCTACGAGATCAAGAAGATGAAGGGTAATATTGGCCGAACCGTAGCTACAACGCATATGCTTAACAATATCGCTAAAGCTTATGGCTACAGCTGTGTGGAAACCCCTGTTGGTTTTAAATGGTTAGGCAAGGAAATGAGAGAAGGTAATATTTTCTATGGTGGAGAAGAGTCTGGTGGGCTGGGTATAGCTGAGCATGTACCAGAAAAAGATGGTGTTATTGCCGATGTTATGTTTGTTCATGCCCTTACATCATTTGGTGGTACTGTTTCCGAATTTATGCAGTTCTTGCAAGATAGATTTGGGCCGTTAGTATATGAAAGAAGAGATTATCATTTGTCTCAGGAGCAGAGAGCCTATGTAAAGGCTATGTTGGAGTCTGAGGAATTACCTTCTTGGTTAGATAATGTTAAAGAGGTTATTCGCAAAGATGGACTGAAAGTTATTTGGAATGATGGGGCATGGCTTCTTATTAGACTGTCTGGCACGGAGCCTGTCATTAGGGTCTATGTAGAAGCTCAAGAGGAGGATAGGTTAGAAGAGATACATACCTTGGTGGTGAAAAATGTTTTAGAAAGATGAGGTGATGTAGGTGTCGATTAACATATTAGATGTATTAGCTATTTTGTACTTAATTCTTGCCGTTGTTGATGGATGGCGGAAGGGGGTTTATACTCTTTTCAATATACTTGCCCTTGTGCTGTCAGGCTTGTTTGCCAAGTTTTGGTATGGCTTCATGCTTTCTTTTCTTAATAGCGCATTTGGATTTGAATCTTCTATAGCAAAATATGTTAGTGATTTAGTTCAAGCTAATCCTCAAAATCTGAAGCTGTTTGCTCAGTTTTTGGGAATGCAAACAGATATTACTGTACAAGTTGCCGATGTTAGCCATAAAATAGCTGTACTTCTTGCTATGGCCCTTTCATTTATAGCCGCTTATATTATATTGCGTATCATCTTCCTTTTCTTCTCGGGAAAAGCTTCAGAAATGCTTTCTATGAAACTCTTCGGTGTGCTTGTCCATCTTATTATTGCCGTGGTTGTTATTACCATAGTCTTCGACATTTTATGGGCTTTGTCTTTTCAAATAGAAGGACTTCGTAACCTTATGTTGACAAGTAAGATATGGCCTCTTGCATCTTATATTAACGCCCTCCTGTTGTCATTGATATGATTATATGAGCTATTTGTGTGAAGAGTTATAATGTTAGCGTATCTATAGTCTATTCATAAGGGAGGGATGGCTATGAAAAACTCAGTAGGTCTAGTTATTGCTGTATTAATTATTTCTGTATTGGCAGGAGTACTTGGTGGCTATATGGTGGCCGACTATGCTATAGCAAATTATGTAGCTACCCATGGAGCATCATTTAGTGCTACAAGCACATGTTCTGAGGGTACATCTACTTCTACACCTGTGGTGGTAGGAAATAGCACGCTGAACATGCCTTCACTTGCACCACTTGTTGCTAAGGTAAGACCGGCAGTTGTTCACATTGCCGTTGTGTCTTATGTTGAACAATTTAATATATTTGGTGGCTACAGTGTCGTTCCGCAGGAAGGTTTGGGTTCTGGCTTTTTCATAAAGTATGATGGAAAGTACTACGTTGTTACTAATAGACATGTTGTCAAAGATGCAGATAATGTTACCGTAAAGCTTTACGACGGTTCTGCATATAAGGCTAAAGTATTGGGTACTGATGATTGGTCGGATATTGCGGTTTTGAAGCTGATTAATTTCCCTAAAGATAAACCTATTCATTATCTTGAGTGGGGAGATTCTTCTAAAGTAAAGGTTGGAGATTTTGTCATAGCGGTGGGGAATCCGTATGGTTTCGATTACACTGTAACATTTGGTATTATCAGCGGAAAAGAGAGAACAATTAATGAGGGTAATGGCGTAGTAGTTTATGATGCACTTCAAACTGATGCCGCTATTAATCCCGGTAATTCTGGTGGACCGCTAGTTACCATGGATGGTAAAGTTGTGGGTATCAACACGGCTATATATGCCCAGGCTCAAGGTATAGGCTTCTCTGTTTCTGCCAATACAGCAAAAAAAGTTGTTGATGATATTCTGAAGTATGGACATGCCAGATGGCCATATATTGGTATTTACATGGTGGATGTTAATGAAGATATGAAGGAAAAGCTTGATTTACCGTTTGAAGGTGGGGTATATGTTGCTAAAGTGGTTCCAGGTTCTCCTGCTGACAAGGCTGGAATCCAGAAGGGTGATATTATTATTGCTCTCAATGGCGAAAAGATAGAAAATTCTGATACTTTAGCTAGGGATATTCGACAGAACTATAATCCTGGTGATACTGTGACACTAAAAATTTATCGTGATGGGGAGTATATTGAGAAAACTATTGTTCTAGGTGAAAAACCTAAGCAGCAGGGACGGTGACAATGGTTAGGCTTATAACTGTTGGAAAGCCCAAAAAAGGCTTTGTTGCCGATGGCATAAAGGAGTTTGAAAAACGGCTTCATCCATATAGTGTGAAGTTAGAGTTTATAAGGGAGGGCGGTATACCCCGCTCTCCTTCTCTTTATGAGGAGACTAAGCGGAAAGAATGGCATACTGTTGTAAAGAAGATAAGGCCTGCGGAAAAGATATTTCTCTGGGATAGCAGAGGGGAGTTATGGGACACAGATAGACTTGTTGATTTTTTGAAACAAAATATGACTCATAGTGGTAAGATAGCAATGGTTATAGGGGGCCCTCTTGGGTTTCCTGAAGAGGCGTATAAAGAGGCGGATTATATTGTTTCTTTATCAAGATTTACTTTTACCCATCAGATGGCGATTTTAATGGTTCTAGAACAGTTATATCGTGCATACAAGATTATTTCTGGGCAACCTTATGCTTATTGAGAAAATTGGAGCATTTTCGAGTATTGTGGCGTAAATTTGCGAAATATTGAGTATAATTGTAAAAATACAGCTTGACAAAAGACAATTAATGATATATAACAGTATATAGTCAAAAATACTGAAAGTTTATGTGAGGTGAGAAAACACATAGGAAAGGAGAGTGATGGGAATGATCAATACCATCGGTCGTCATTATGTCGTTGAGGCTTCTGGTTGCAACCCAGAGGTTATTAATGACATGAAGAGAGTAGAGGAAATTCTGGTTCAGGCAGCAAAGCAGGCCCGTGCTTCCGTGGTTACTACTGCTTTCCATAGATTCTATCCTCAGGGTGTTAGTGGTGTAGTTGTTGTTTCTGAATCTCATATTGCTGTTCATACATGGCCTGAAAAAGGTTATGCTGCACTTGATATTTACACTTGTGGTGATCATACTATGCCTGATGAAGCAGTGAAGTATGTTCTCAAAGAGTTTGGAGCAACAAGTGCACACATCACCTATATCGTAAGAGGTCTTGAAAGTGAGGACAAGAAGGATTTGTATCTTCACGAACTTGAGACCAAGGAGGAGAGGCTAGACAATGTCAAAGAGAAATTGGATATGGTTCTATGATGCCTTTGCACCATCTGAAATTCATGTTCACGGCATATCTAAAACATACTTTGTAGGCGAGACCCAATATCAGGTTGTTGAGGTTGTCGAAAATCCTTATTATGGGAAAATGCTTATTTTAGATGGTGATGTCCAGTCATCACTTCTCGATGAATTTATCTATCATGAGGCCCTTGTCCATCCGGCGCTACTTGCCGTAAAAGAACCAAAGAAAATCATGGTACTAGGTGGCGGAGAGGGGGCAACTCTGAGAGAACTGTATAAGCATAAATCTGTTGAACATGTGACAATGGTTGATATTGATGAAGAAGTTGTTTCTATATGTAAAGAGCACTTGCCGGAGTGGCATCAAGGTGCGTTTGATGATTCTCGCACACATCTTGTTATTGCCGATGCCGGTAAAGTTGTCAGAGAATCTGAAGATAAAAGTTATGATGTTGTTATCAGCGATCTTGTAGAGCCTTTTGACATGGGGCCTACATATCATTTGTTTACCAAAGAGTTTTTTGAGCATATACATAGAGTGCTTGCAGACGATGGTGTGTTTGTACTTCAAGCATCTATTCTACGGATGGGTACTATGCTTATGCATGCAGCTATTAGAAAGACTCTCCAGCAGGTATTTCCTGTTGTGAGGTCATTTGCGGCATATGTTGGTTCATTTGATGTGCCTTGGTCGTTTGTTATTGCTACTAAAGGGGAAGACCCAAAGCAGTGGACAATTGAACATGTCAATAATATGATCAAAGAGCGTATCTCTGGTGAGCTGAAATTTTATGATGGTGAGTCTCATGTGCATATGTTTATGCTTCCTAAATACGCTCGTACGTACTTTGAAACGGAGGATATACCAATACTGACAGATGAAACAAAGATTAATTTACCGTCTAAACTTGGTATGTTGCCTCATGATTAATGCTATCCTATGCGGAAATATGGTATATTAAAGGGGGAGCATGGGCTCCCTCTTTTTCTTTTGATGTAATATAATGGTAGAAAATATTATGGAGGTGGTTTGTTTGGACGACCCTCTACCAAGTAGATGTTACCTTGCTGAAACCTCTCTTGTGTTAGCTTCACCATACTTTATCTGTCCACGAGGTGATAAAAATGGGCTCCTCTAATTATGTTTCATCGATTCTTGTAATATTGCTTGCCTTGGTTTTTAATGGCATTCTTGCTGCTTCTGAAATAGCCTTTGTCTCCATGAAAAGACACCGTATTAAGAGGTTAGTAGAGGAAGGTTATCGACCTGCGCGTATTCTAGAGAAGTTTTCAGAGGATACAAGTAAGTTTTTCACGACTATACAATTTGGCATTTCATTTGTAGGATTTTTGTCCTCTATGGTTGCAGCCCAATCATTTGTTGAGCCCCTTGTTCAATGGTTGCACTCGATACATCCAGGAATATCTATATCACTGTTATCTGCTGTTGTCAATGTGCTTATGTCCATATTGCTTGCTCTGATATTTATGATATTTGGAGAGCTTGTTCCTAAATCTCTTGCTTATCATATGAGTGAAAAAGTGGCATTAAAAACAGCCACATTCCTCAATATTATTTACACGATTTTTATGCCCTTGATTTTCTTTGTGTCGTCTATCGTTAATGGAATTTTGAAATTATTTGGTATTAGCGAAGTATCATCTTATGCTATATCTGAAGAAGATATCAGGGATATGCTTCAAATAGGTGAGTCTCAAGGAGTTATTGAAGAGACAGAAAAGGAAATGATATATTCCATATTCGAGTTTGGTGACAAGGTTGTTAGGGATGTCTTTGTGCCTAGACCATATCTGTTTGCCATACCTATTACAAGTACCCTTGAAGAAGCACTTGATAAACTCCTTGAATCTGGTCACTCCAGAGCGCCTGTATACGGTGAGAATTTAGACGATATTAGGGGGATTATTCATATTAAGGATGTTGTGAAGGCCATATATAAAGGAGCAGGCAAATCTATAAACGATATTCTTAGAGCTCCATATTTCATTCCTGAAACATGGCCCCTTGTTAAAGCTTTTATGGAGATGCGGAAAAATAGAGTTGTTATGGCTATTGTTATTGATGAATATGGTACGGTTTCCGGTATTATTACGATGGAAGATATACTTGAGGAAATTGTTGGAGAGATTCGAGATGAGTATGATGTTGAAGAAGATCCCATAAAGGTTGTAGAAGAAACAGATACATATACGGTTTATGAAGTCCAAGGAATTGTTTCCTTAAAGGATATAGCAGAGGAGCTGGAGGTAGAACTTGACGACAAAGAGGTTGACACTATTGGTGGATTTGTTATATATAAGCTAGGCAGGTTTCCCAAGGTAGGAGATGTTATAGAAATTGAAGGTGGGATTACTCTAGAAGTTGTCGATGCAGATAGTAGAAGGGTACGCAAAGTAAGAATAAAAGTGCCTAAGCATAAAACCAACACTGAGCACGAACGTTAAGGTCTTGAAAATATGAGTAAAGCAAGACAAAGAAAAGGGGGCTTATGCCCCCTAATTTTATACTTCTATAAATCCAGCTTCTTTTAGTCTAAGGAGTACAGATAATGTTTCTCTAGTACCTATACCGGAACGCTCTGTAAGCTGTTTGACCGTTTTTTTGCCGTCGAGTAGTGAAAATACAAGCCAATCGGTAAGACTTAGTGTGCTTCCCATAGTGTCTATCATAACATTGTCCGCGAGTATCTTGGGTACAGCATCCATTGGAATGGTCTCTTTGAGGAATTTCAACTGTTCTCTATATCTAGGAAGCTCCAATGCAATAGTGTCAATAGGAAATTCTATTTTCTTTGGGAAATTATCATATGTATCGAATGATACTGCTAGCTCTCCTTTTTCTGCCGTGAAGAAAGTAAGAACTAAATCTTCATGATACTTTTTCTGGGCTACGCTTCTTAAGAAGGGGGTCTGAACGAATAGTGGGTGATTGTTTAGTATTTTTTCATACCAGATGTTGTGGTGTTCTATAATATCTGGTATTTTTTTAAATGGGTCGAATTTGAATAGAGAGCCGTCGGAGAGCCCTCCTCTGGGAGCCCTTGCTATGAAGTGTACAACGTTTTCACGAACAGGGATGAAATAGATGAATTCATCATCTTGATAAATCATGTCAAATGTATCCCTTTTGGAACGGGGAAGTGTTAGTGTTAGCTCTAAGGAAATCTCATCTAGTGTAGACCTTAAAATTGGTGGCATAGATAACCCCTCCTTTTATAAGAGATCACCGATAATATCGGCGATTTGCGATGCATATCTGGTAAGTATTGTGACCAGTAAGCTCGTATTGCTTCGTTTTGAAGTTATGACGGATATTAATACTTTGTCATTGACTTTACGAGTTACTAGGATTTCTTCTGACGAATATGTGGCAGAGTACTCAAAATCACCTGCAAGCACTCCCTCACCTATTTGCTCGGATATGGCAAACAGAGAGGAAACCATTGCTGCTAATCTCTCTTGAAGTTCAGTATCTGGTACTGTACTAACCAAATGAAATCCGTCAACAGTGGATACGATAGTAGCCCTTATTCCTGTTGAGGTTAGTTCTATTCGTTTAAGAATTTCTGCAATTTCTGACTTTACATTGTCTGGTAACATGGTTATCCCTCCCCGGCCTTTTCCATCTCTTCAAACCATTCGAGAACAGTCTGTGCTAGTGCTATAAGAACATCTCTTACACTCTTTTTATCTGTTGCCACACAGGGTACTATTTTGATATTAGGCGGAAGTCCCATCATGTCTCTTATCTTATCAGGTGGAATAGCTCCTTCCATATCTTGTTTGTTGGCGGCAACGACGAAGGGAACAGGTGCATAAGCAGAAAATGTTCGGATTATATCCTTGGCTTTCTCTATGGACTGAGGATCTGTGCTATCTACCATTACAATATAACCTAGCATATCTCTACTAAGAATTTCCCACATATGTTTAAATCTTGATTGCCCGGGGGTACCAAACAGGTATAAAATGAAATCTTCATCAAGTGTTAATTTACCGTAATCTATAGCAACAGTAGTTGTCTCTTTGACTTTTTCCTCTGGGTTGGTGATAGGTTGGTCTGTATTGACAACACCTATCTCTGATATAGTTCTAATAAACTCTGTTTTGCCAGAGTTGAATGGGCCTGTGACAACGACCTTGATATCACTCATGATTCGTACCCCCTTATAGCTTCTTTTTCAGCAGATCTATAAAACGTTGGATGACACCTTTCGAGTAAGGCCCTTGTTTTTTCTTCTTAGTATCTCTCTTCTTAGGTTGAAGTATCCCGAGTTTTAATAGTTCTGTAAGTCTTGCCTTGATTTCTGCTTCGTCCATATCAGGATGGCTGGCATGTATTTCTTTGATGATATCTTTCGCCCTTTTTGTGGATGTCTTTACCATCAAAAATATTTGCCATGATAAGTCATCGAGTTCTGGATGTTTGACAAGTATACTAGCGGCCATCTGAGATACCTCAAGATAGTCATCTTCACTACCGACAAAGCGTTTGAATTCGTTTTCCTTCTGTAGTCTATTCCTTACATCATCTAATATTTCAGATATATGTGTTGGTGGTAGTTTGGTAACGACATTTTCGGGTATTTTAAAGTTTGGCAAGAACATAATCTTGGCATTGTTCCATCCTAGCATGGTTTTTACTTTATCCATAATAAATTGTCTGGCTGCATATACTTCGCCGGAGTTGCGTTCGAGATATTCGGCATATTCTTTCTTGGTAACAACATCCCATTCTCTTTGCACAATTTTCGTAAGCATATTTTCATCAAGATTACGTGCATACACGATATACTGTGCTAAAGAGTTTGGTAGTTTAGAGGTTAAAGCTATTGATATCCATCCTCCAGCAATGTTGATAAGACCTGCCTGATATGTATTGGTACGGTAAATCATAATTACTGCATCATTTTGTTTCCTTTCAAGATATGAAAGCAAATCAAGCAAACTGATTGTGTTTGTATCCATTTTTATCATCGTTCAGCACCTCTAAGAGTGGTCCTTTTTTTAACAAGTGAACTAATCCCGACAAATAGTGCTACAACTGCGGGAACGGAAAAGTGCATATATGTACGGAAAAGTACTGTAAGTAATTCATCGGTTCCCAATGCCATATACATAATATGAGAAAGCTCGAAGTCTTCTCGGGCAACAATGGGTATAAGTAGATTAGATAGTAGGAGATAGACAAGAACGGTATATGCTTTGCTGGTAAATCCGACATCCATAAATATTGTTTTAAGGGCGAGGTCGGCAGGCATGAAGCTAAGGCTAACGACCATGCCTACAAATAATAAGAGACCACCCAGTGTGGTTTTTAACATACTCCATGGGCTAAGGGTAGTAATGGGGTATGCTAAGATAAGAATTTTTATTACCAGCGATATGTTGAAAAATGTTTCAGAAGAAAGACCACTGAAAATATATGGAAGCTCCCATAGAAGAACTGCTATTGCATGTATTACTCCAGTAGGAAGCATCCATAAAACACTCCATAAAATCATTGCGTAAGTGTATATAACACCAGTTGATAGATGACCAAATATATTTTGTATTCCCCTCATGTTTGTTATTATACCAAGTGGAGGGATAAATCCAAGATGGTAAATAACATATTGAAAAATATTCCTGTAGATGGTGTAAAACATTTATATGTTGATAACACAGTTTTAGATACTGTAGTTAACGATATATATCCTTCATTACCTTATAAATCTCTTTATGATTATCAGTACGAGATATTAAATACTATTTCTCATAATAATGTGTTTGTTAGTGCTCCTACAGGTAGCGGTAAGACATTGGCATTTGCCGTTGCCTATGCTCGTATGAGAGAGCACCGTCCAGATGCTACTATGCTTGTTATATATCCACGTAAGGCATTGGCAAGAGACCAGATGATTGCCCTCGGGGAGATTTATAATTATATTCCCCATATGAAGTCGGTTAAGGTTATGGCCTATGATGGAGATGTATCATCACTTCAGAAAAGGGAAGCTTTGCTTGGTGCCGATGTCATTGTCTCTAATTTTTACGGTATCCATGTTTATCTGGCCAATCATGGTTCATGGGCGAGGTTTTTGTCTAAGCTCTCTCTTATTGTTATAGATGAGACTCATCTGTATTCTGGTGTATTTGGTACACATGTTTCTTATGTCATTCGGAGACTTAGAAGACTGGCATCTCTGTATGGAGCATCGCCTAAGTTTTTACTCTTGTCTGCTACAGTTTCTGAACCTGATAAATCGGGTGAGCTGCTTGTTGGTTTGCCGTTTGTCTCTGTAGAGGTCCCTGGTCTGTCTATGCACTCTAAAGATTTATATTTTCTTACAACATCTTCTGGTAAGGAGAAACGACTGCTTGTATCACTTATACAGCAGCTTATAGATTACGGATATAGGGGCATGGTATTTTTTAACTCTCGAGAGGAAATGGAACGTATTTACTATGCTATGAGAACTGGGGAGTATAGCGATGAGGTTGCACCATATCGTGCAGGGTATGATGCCGATGAAAGACGGAAGATAGAATTTGCCATGCGTAATGGTGATATATCTTTTCTTTTGACAACTTCGGCTATGGAACTGGGTATTGATATTGGCGATATTGATGTGACGGTTTTATACGGTTTTCCTACGACAGGTTTTTCCTCTTTTTGGCAGAGGGTCGGACGTGCGGGAAGAAAAGCACACGGACATGTCTTTACAGTACTGAAATCGTCCAATGCTTTGGATATGTATATTTACGACCACCCGGAGATGGTACTAAGTAGAAGAGGAGAACCTCTTCACCTGGATATTACCAATGAAGACATAGGAGAGAAGCAGATCAGATGTGCCGCATGGGAATATCCGCTGAATAAGGATATAGATAGTCGATATTTTCCACGTGAAATAATAGATATTTTTCTCAAAAAGCATGAAAGCAAGCTTATAGTTTCTGATAAAGGTGTAGTACTACTTGATGCTAAACCACATCATGAAGTATCCCTTGATGAGGGTGATAGTGTCAGTTTCCACATTACCGATATGGAAACAGGTAACATGATAGAAAAAGTGCAGATGTGGAGAGTGTTGAAAAAACATTATCCTGGTAGCACCTATTTTTATATGGGAAAGTCTTATCTTGTAGAGCTCATAGATTTAGATAAAAAATTTGTAGGTGTTAAACCTGTCCATGGCATATCTGAAACTATGCCTGTAGGTTGGGAGGATATTCGTGCTATTAATGTAACAGCCAAAAAGAAAGTAGGAAGTAGGGAAGTTTATCAAGGAATTTTGGAGATAGAATCGTATACCGTAGGTTATTCCGATAAAACAGGTGTGTATCTTTATAATGCTCCTCTATATCGCAAATTTTTGACAAAGGGAGTATGGTTTGATGTTTCTCGTGATGATTTAGAAGTATCGTCATCTATGCTTCATTTGCATATACCCATGCTTGGAACAGCTTCTATTACTCAAGATGAGATATTTGCTGGAGCTCTTCATGCACTTGAGCATATTCTTATCAATGTCTTGTCATTAATATCTATATCCCCTGATGATGTTGGGGGATATTCTATTCCGTCTATATATAGACATATTGTGGAAGAGATGGAATTTTCCTCTATCGTTTATGTTGAAGAGAGACAACAATTTCCTAGGGTTACATTAGATATTAAAGACCAGGCTAGAGTGTATATATACGACGGTCACCCAGGTGGTGTGGGTATAGCCGAGCGAATCTTCGATAAGTTCGAAGATGTTGTCGTATATGCTGCTCGTCGTCTTGATGATTGTTCCTGTAAAAAGGGATGTCCTGCATGTGTTATGAGTCATCAGTGTGGTAACGGAAACAGACCGCTTAATAAACTCGGAAGTAGGTCTTTACTTCGAACACTTTTTCTGGTATAATCATTTTGCGACTGGCAAGAGTCAGGGTTAGGCTGGAAGCCGGGATAGCTCAGTCGGCCAGAGCGGGTGATTTGTAATCACCAGGTCGCGGGTTCGAGTCCCGCTCCCGGCTCCATGAAAAGGGGCGGTGAGCCCCTTTTTCTTGTTTTGTTGGATTATATTGTTAAATAATTGTTTTTAGTTATGTGTGAACGATGTTTATATGTGTGGTATGATTGTGTTGTGAACAATGTTTATGAGGAGGTGAGATGTATGGAAAATGCCATACATGTGGAAAATTTGGTAAAGAAGTATGGAAACTTTGAGGCTGTTAAAGGTATATCGTTTGATGTTAGGAAAGGGGAGCTATTTGCCTTTCTTGGGCCTAACGGGGCTGGTAAATCCACAACAATTAATATTCTTGTGACAGTGCTGAAACCCACATCGGGTATTGTTTATGTAGCTGGTCATGATGTTGTTAGAGAAAAGTTGCAAGTGAGACAGCGTATAGGTGTTGTATTTCAAGATCCATCTCTTGATTCTCGTCTTACCGTTGAGGATAATCTTAAGATACATGGCTATGTTTATGGTATTTATGGCAGAGAACTTCAGAAACGTATGGATGAGGTCCTAGATATTGTTGAGCTTAAAGGAGTCAAAAAAAGACTTGTGAAACATCTATCTGGTGGTATGAGAAGAAGACTTGAAATAGCTCGTGGACTAATGCATACACCACAAGTGTTGTTTTTAGATGAACCAACAACAGGTCTTGACCCACAAAACAGAGCTAAAATTTGGGATTATGTGGAAAATATCCGTACCACTGGAACAACGGTGTTTTTTTCTACTCACTATATGGATGAAGCAGAATATGCTGATAGAGTTGCTATTATGGACCATGGAAAAATTCTTGCCCTAGATACGCCAGATGCCTTGAAGAAAGGCATTGGTGGCAATATGATTGTTATTGGTGTGAAAAAAGACAAAACTGATAGTGTGTTGGAAAAACTAAAGCAGATGGGCTTTACACCACATAAGGCAAATGATGGCAAGATATGGATACCTGTATCTGACACGGCCTCAACAATTCCACAGCTGTTTAGTGCTTTGGGAGATGTCATTACTGAGGTTGATATTCGTATACCAACGCTCAATGATGTGTTCCTCACATTGACAGGTAGAGAGCTGAGAGATGACGAGTCTTCTCCGGAGAAATTTGTTCCAATGAGGTTTAGGAGGTGATTACCATGGGGCTTAGAGTAGCTTATATTGTGTGGTGGAGAGAGCTTCGTCGTTATATGCTTGATAGAGGAAGAATGATAGCCATGTTCTTTCAGCCATTGATGTTTCTTATTGTTATGGGCTATGGTATTAACAGCGTTTTCCCTAAAGATCTTATGGGGTTTGACTATATGAAATTTTTATTTCCTGGTATCTTAGCTATGACAGTATTTATGACGGCATTTATGGGAGGTATTACTGTTATCTGGGATAGAGAGTTTGGATTCTTAAAGGAGCTTATGGTAGCCCCGGTCAGACCGACATGGGTTGTAGTTGGACGGATATTGGGTTCTGCTACTGTTGCTACTATTCAGGGAATTATCTTTATGATAATAGGCTATTTTCTTGGTATACGTCCCGATCTTATGATGACATTGAAAATTGTTGCCACGACCTTTGCCCTTGGTATTATGGTTGGGGGATTAGGCATATATATGGGTAGTGCTATGAAAACTACAGAGAACTTTATGGCACTGATGAATATGATTGTTCAGCCTATGTTATTCTTGTCAGGTGCATTTTTCCCTATAGATAATATCCCCAACTGGCTTAAGTGGTTTGTGTATGTCAATCCGCTAACATATGCTGTTGACCTGATGCGGCATATTACTGCATCTATGATAAAAATAGAGACACTTTCAATGCCACAGATACCGCAGAATTTACCACCTCAGGCTATGCAAGCTCTGAAGCCTATTATGGATATGCTTAATTCACTGATGTCAACGAGACCTAATGTGACACACTTTTCTATGCAAACCGACATACTTGTAATGGCAGGGTTTACTGTGGTGTTTGTTTTGCTTGCTGGTTGGAAGTTTGCCGTATCTGAAGGGGTGTAAGAGAAGTATTGACAGGGTGGGGGGATGATGATATAATACTTTTGCGACTTGAGGGTGGGGCCGTAGCGCAGTGGGAGCGCGCCTGCTTGGCATGCAGGAGGCCACGGGTTCGAATCCCGTCGGCTCCACCACCTCTTAGGAACCACCCCCTACTGATACAGGGGCCCACACTATGGGTCCCCATTTTTCGTTTTGTAGTACCTTTTCGTTGTTAATAATTTCTGCCTCATGTTTTCTGCGTATACTAGGATTTCCATTTTGGGCTATCGGGCATGGAGTTTAGAATATCTGGAAATACATATTTCCTGATGTGGTTAATTGTTTTAAAATCGGTGAAAATGCAACAATTTGTTACATTGAATACATTTCTCTCTATGTTTTGTGGAGAAAATAATAAAGGGAGGGGATTTCCCCCTCCCTGACCCTGCGGGAACGGTTATGTAATATACCGTTATTATCTGAAGAGCTGAAGGACGCTCTGAGGAGCAGTGTTGGCCTGGGCGAGCATTGCTGTAGCAGTCTGCTGGAGAATCTGGTCTCTTGTTGCATACATCTGCTCTTTGGCCATGTCTGCGTTGTAGATTCTGTTCCAAGATGCCTCTACGTTGACCTGAGCAATCATGACAGTCTCTTCCTTGGCCTGCAGACGAGCCTGCAGAGCACCAATGCCTGCAATCCACTCAGATGTCTTACGAATAGCTGCATCAACTTTCTGTAACAAGGCGTTGGCAGAAGCATTGACATCAGTGGAGTCTGTCACACCTGAAATACCGGCTTCTCCGGCAACACCAAGAGATGCATAAACCTCTGCTACTGTGAACTGAGCAGATGCAGATACTAATCCCTGAGTAGAATCGTACACTTTAGCGGCAACAGCCTGGGTGGTATCAGCTGCGCTCGAAATCATGACTCCTAACTTGTTAGCATTGGTAGCCCAGTCACTCCAATTTGTTTCTGCATTATCAATACCTGCTGTACTATCCTGCCATACAAATTTGAACTGTCTGTCCCATGTTGTTGTCTCAAAGGAATCTGCACCTGTCTGGAAGTAGAATGTTCTGGATGCAGAACTTGTAGAAGCTGCAGGAGTAGAGTTGTCAAGAAGGCCAATGTCATTCCATCTGGTCTCATGTGCGATACGGGCAATCTCGTGCATATACTCTCTAACCTGCTGGGCGATAGCTAGACGCTCTTCTGTGCCCATTGTGTCGTTTGCTGCCTGAGAGATCTTGTCACGGATGTCAAGGAGTAGATCCTTGATCTTTGTTAGACCACCCTCGGCAACAGAGAGCATATTCTTGGCATCAGAGATGTTGTCAAGGGCAACACCAAGACCACGGCTTCTTGCTTTCAATTTCACAGAAATTCTGAAGCCCGCAGGGTCGTCTGCGGCCTTGGTGATACGTACGCCTGTTGCCAGGCGCAACTGTCTGAGAGCCAGGTCATTGTTGACCAGCTTCAGGCTGTTCAGGGCATTCATAGCCCCAATGTTAGCATTGATACGAGTGAGATCGGCTAGTGCCATCTCCACTCACCTCCGTCCATGGATTGATAGTCTCCCCATCCTTGGGGAGCCATTATTATTATCGGAGGAACTCTTCAATATTTAATACCCCTGAGTTAGAATATAGACATGTGGAGGTGATAGGTGTGAAAGTAATGGTAGGCGATAATGTTTTGGAGCTTAGTGATAAGCTGTCTGTTAAAACACCACTTGGTGTCTATGATGGATATGTTCTTGATATGATGTCTTCTTCCTCTGCCGGTGTGATTGCTGCGGAGGTGGATGGTGGTGTACTTATTATCAAAGGAGGCACTGTTGATGATATAGCTATTCGTGGATATATAGATATTCTTGTCCTTGACAGTGTACAAGTTGCTTATCTAGAGGCAAAGGTTGGACAGATGATCTTTATGGGGAGTGCTGTGGAGAGGGCGCAAGTTCAGGTGTCTGATGTTTTAGAGATATCTCGTAGTGGTGTTGCGAATATAGATATTGTAGCAGAGCATCTCAAGCATTTTCATGTAAGACATAGCAATATAGCAAATCTTATTTTAAAAACAGATAAGATAGATAGTTTGATTCTGTATGGTACGCGTAAAAAGCCTATAAACATTAATGGGGGCAAATGGGAGATAGGTGCAGTGGATACGATGTGGGTTAGTGGTAATCAGCTTTGGGATAAAGGCTTTAGATTAGAGATAGAGCATTACAGACATTTCTTAGGTGAGAGCCTAAAATATGTAGAACTCAAAGATGCCTATGTTCCCAGATGGCTGGAAATGTTGATAGCATATAGAGATGTAGAGAGAGAGTTTTCTGAACTCTTGTAAGGGGAGGGGATAAAAATGATAGACAGAGAAGTTTTGAGACAATGGTTTGAAGACCATAAGATGGAGGCTGCACAGGTTCTTATGGACTTCATCAAAACGGCCCCTGTTAACCCCCGTAGTGGTGAGGGAGGTAAGGGAGAAATTGAAGCTGCCAAGGTGCTTAGCGGTTATCTTGAGAAGTGGGGTTTTGAGGTAAACCGTATAGATGCAGAAGATCCTGAGTTTGGTCCAAGACCTAATATATGGACTGTTCTTGAAGGTGAAGACACATCAAAGACTGTATGGCTTATTGGTCATATGGATGTAGTCTCTCCTGGTGACCTTTCTCAATGGGATACAGATCCATTTGAGCCTGTTATGACAGAAGACGGTTGGATTATAGGTAGAGGCTCTGAAGACAATGGACAGGGTGTTGTATCCAGTATGTTTGCACTAAGGGCTATGAAAGAACTGGACATTAAGCCTAAATACAATGTTGCCGTGTTGCTGGTTGCCGATGAAGAGACAGGTTCAGATTATGGCCTTGCCTACCTTGTGAAAAAAGGTCTGTTTAAAGAAATTGATATGGCTATTGTTCCCGATGGTGGTACACCCGATGGTCACTTTATTGAAGTGGCTGAGAAATCTATTCTGTGGCTACGCTTCACTGTGAAGGGCAAGCAAGCACATGCTTCCATGCCACCGGCTGGTGTTAATGCCAGAAGGGCGGCATCTTACCTTGCTGTGTATTTGGATGAGTATCTTCACGATGTCTATGCTGATAGGGATAACCTCTTTGAACCACCATATTCTACATTTGAGCTGACAAAGATAGAAACCAATGTAGATAGTGTTAATATCATTCCCGGTAAAGATGTATTTTACATGGATATGCGTATACTTCCCCAGTGGAAACTTGATGATATTATCGACGATGTGTATTCCATAGTTAGCAAGGTGGAGTATGAGTTTAAAGTATCAATTTCTGTTGATGTTGTTCAGAGAAATGATGCTGCACCCCCCACATCTCCCGATGCTGAGATTGTGAGAAGGCTGAAAAAGGCGATAGAAATAGATAGAAGTATAACCCCTGTTGTTGGTGGTATTGGTGGAGGCACAGTGGCTGCTCATCTAAGAGAGGTTGGTGTGGATAGTGTTGTATGGGCAACAATAGAAGAGTTTGCGCATCAGCCTAACGAGAGGGCACATATAGATAATCTTATTGGTGACGCACGCACATTTGTGCTCACACTAACACTTGATGAGTTTTAAGGAGGGTGCCATTTGCAGGTATACATAGATTTACATGCACTGATTCACAATGCGAGATATATATTAAGTAAAACCGATGATAAACAGGTTGCTGCTGTTGTTAAGGGAGATGCCTATGGTCATAGCATCTCCCTTGTTGTTCCTACACTTGTATCACTCGGTATCACTCGTTTTGTGGTGTCTAACCTTAAAGAGGCATATGCCGTATGGAATTTAGGTGCCCAGTGGATACTTGTTTTACACCCGTCACTAGATGATATTAAAGAGCTTGAGTATTTGCCTGCACCTCTAAATAGTGCTATTCGCATAGCTGTATGGGATTTTTCAATACTTGATATTGTTCCCCATCATGTGCCTGTGCATATTGCACTCTCAACAGGATTTGGTCTTGGATTAGAAGAGATACCGGATAAGTTTTCTAACATTTATGTTGAAGGAATTATGGGGCATATGCCATTTTTAGATGACACATATGATCATCAAATACTTCGTGAGAAAATATATCAGTCTTTCGTTGATAGTGCCAAATATTATGCGGAGAAACACCATATTCCCGAAATACATCTTTGTAATAGCGCCACACTTTTTTATTTGAGTGGTTGTAAAGACACGACAATGGTTAGAACAGGTGTTGGTATTTATGGATACATAGAGGCCAGTAATATTAGACCAGAGTTAAAACCTGTAATGTACCAGGTTGGTGAGATTATTTCCATTAAAGATGTAAAGAAAGGTGATACGGTGTTTTATGGTAATGTTGCGGAAAACAATATGAAGATTGCATTTGTAAGAGCAGGTTATGGTGATGGCTATGCAGGAGGTCATTATGCGTATCATATTGGTAGCAAACAATACATTTCCCGGGTATTCGATTTAACCATGAATGTGACGGCATTTGATGTATCTGGTGTCAGTGCCAAAGTGGGGGAGAAGCTTTTACTCTTGGGTAATAAAGCTAGGATTAGAGCCGATGAGGTTGGTAAACAAACTGGTATTTCTACAGAAAAAGTTTTAACAAAGGCAGGACTATCCCGTAGGATAGTCCTGCCCGAGGATATTAAAGACCTCTTACAATCATAACAGGAGTTTGCTGATCTTGGTTACCAGCGGGGTTATCCATAAGCACATCTTCAAGAAGTTTTCTATCAACACCATCAGATGCTCCAACAACCCATGCACCGGTGAGGTCATTGGCATCAACAATAGCTGCTTCAAGGCCTGTTACCTCTTTAATTTTCATAGCCACGGCATCAGAATCTTCAGGACCTAAGATTATGTAGTAATCATATGGTGCCAAACTGGCTGGCATATCGTCTATAAGGGCAGCCTGGTCACCGGCTGTTTTATAGAACATACCTCTTTTACCTGTCAGTCTGCCTATGGCACCATATATTGCTGCCTTTAGTATAGGTAGGGTTCCCGTTTCTTCTATAAGTACTTGCATAGCCATAGGGTTGGCAAGTGGGGCAAGGAGTGCAAATGGTTCGCCGTGATGTTCTTTAAGACTGTGGAAGGGATTGCGTTTTTCTACGAATGATGCTAACAGCCAAGCTAGAGGGCCATAACCTACACCGTCGGCCATGTAAAACATACCCTCAGTGATGGCTGCCACACATGATGCTATTACAATAATATCTCCGTCTTGCCTTATATTTCTTGTGTATAGATCTGCTATGTCCCATATTTCGTCTCTTTCATCAACGATCTTTGTCTTTATAGGTATCTTTTCTACGTGTGGGTATTTTTGTTTAACCTCGGCAACCCATTTATGCTCTCTGGCATCTATTTTTACGCCAAATATGTCTTCGTACATCTGCCTTAGTTTGTAGTACTTGGGAGATACGGCTATGCCCATTTCCATAACATGTTTTGCCTTATCCTCCATACCTTTGATGAGGTATATTGTGGCGAGGTTGATAAAGTCGCTTTCGTAAAAGTTGGATGGGGTTAAAGCCAAAAATCTTTCATATAGCTCAAGTGCTCTATCGATTTCTTCTCTTTCCATATACACCTTGGTTAACCTTTTATATACGTAACGGGCTGGATCAATAGTGCTTTTCGTAATTTCATCTTCCATTTCGAGAATTTCCTCCCATATTTCTATACCCTTGTCTTTTTCGTCTACAAAGAAGTAATACAGGTCTCCGAGGAATATGCGAGCCCATAAGTTAGAAGGTTGTATTTTAATATATCTACGATATAGCTCTATTGCCAGGTTTTCTTTTTGTTCTTTTAATAGAAAGAAAGCATATAATCTCGTAAGTCTTGCATCAGGTTCCATGTCAAGGTGCTTCTTAACGGCTCTTTTGGCTAATTCATGATGTCCTTTTTTCCACAAGTATCTTGCACCGCGATAGACAATGTAGGGATTATCTACATAACCACTTGTGATATAACGAGCATATTTTTTGTCGGCTAATTTTTTCTGCCCTATAAAGTCAAGCATCTTGCCATATATCACTTTGTATCACCTCTGAATGTATAGGATTGCCCACATACTTATTAGTGTGAGCATATACTCAATTACCATAATATCAAGTTTTTCGAGTATTCTTGGTATATGTTTGGGATGAAGCATCAGAAAGATGGCAAGACCTATCGCTATAACAATGAAGCTTTCGATTAATGCCCACGAAGATAGAGCATAATTTATGTATTTGATACCAACAAAAACTGTGATAGTTGCGAAAATGAGATAATGGGAGGGGATTTTTAAAATGCTCTTTCTGTAACCAATGCTAGCTAGCTTCGCCATGCTGGCTACTGTACCAATGGATGCCAGTATCAACGCTATTTTTCCATATAATGGCATATGGTGGATAATGATGCTCTTGCTTATAAAACCGCTAAACAGAGGTACTCCGGCTATACCTAATATGCCAATGAGTAAAAATATGTATCTGTACATAGGAAATTTAGCATGTTTTAGAGCTTTGATGTCATAATGTCCAGTTTCTTCTACCTGATCGCCAACGGTAAAGAACAGTAGCGACTTAAATATACCGTGGTTAAATGCATGTAGAGAACCGTATATAGGACCACCTGCGAGAACGAAGCCCATTTGAGATATGGTACTAAATGCTAGTATACGCTTGACGTTAGATTCATTGTATGCAAGGATAACACCTATGAGTGCTGACAGTAGGGCTATAAAAGTTATGGGAATGTAGGCATGTTTTAGTATTGGGGTGCTAGTGAGCCTAAAGATGACAATGCTCCCCATTTTCACGAAGCTACCAGACAGTATGGCGGATACCTCTGTTGGAGCGAGGCTATGAGCTGCAGGTAACCACATGGAAACGGGAAATACGCCAGATTTTAATAGCAAAGGAACGATGAGCATAGATGCTATAATTGGCGAGATTTCGCCACTTATGCGGGTAATATCTAGTGTTCCTGTATGCATATAAATAAGTCCTACGGCTGTAAGATACATGGTAAAAGCAAAGTAGCTAATCATGAGATACTTAAGTGATGCCCATAGATGTTTCCAGTTTTCTTTCATTGCAATAAGGATGTAAGCGATGATAGAAGAAAGCTCTAACATGACATATATATTAAAAAGGTCAAGTGTAATGGCTGATGTATTGAGGGTTGATAGCAATATACTGGTGAGAAAGTAAAACAGGGGAGGATAGTTCTTCTTAAACGAAGAAATCCAACTTGTTCCTATCACGGTAACAAATAGAAGAGTGTATATAAGTGATAGGTTATCAAAGCGTAAATGAATGCCTCTTAGTATCCATCCACCTGTGTATTCGTCTATTGGCATGGCAAGCATGAGTTTGTAAATAATAAGTAGGTCCAAGAGAACTGTAAGAGTTGCCAATATCTTATGTATTACCTTTGTTCTGAAAAGCAAAAATAATGGTGCAAATAACATGGGTACCAAAGTCAAAAGTGAAGGATAGACATGAATATCAATGCTCACGGTCTATATCCTCCTGAAGTTTTTTACTGCTTAAAGTTCCTTTTTTGAGACTTATTAACATGGTGAAGACCAGTGCCAGTGACATAGTTGCAAAACCAATAACAATAGAGGTGATGATAACAGCTTGTGGTAAGGGGTCAGCATATGGACCATTGGTATTAAGAATTGCTGGTATGCGATGCTTTAGTCCTGCAATAGATACAAACAATACTACAACTCCGGCATTCATAATACCTAGAGATAGGAGCTTTAAGAGTATATTGTCTTTCCAAATTATGCCAATGCCACCTATAGCAAATATTACAACGGCTATGGCAATGTAAATCATCAGAATACCCCCCTATGCTTGATGAATGTCTGGGCTATTGTAACGGCACCAATAAGCACCTTGATGCCTATCAGTGTATCAACTATAGGAATGATTCCACCGCTGACAATGTGTCCTGGTGTTCCAAGTGGAAGGAAATTCTTCATGGGATACATGCCTATAAAGATGGGAAGAAGCACCAGCGCAAATATAGTTGCAAGAATGCACATTTCCCATATAGCCATATATGTGTGGTTGAATTCTTTTTCTATATCTTCCATTGGCATGGTAAGAAACACTAAAACGGCTCCTGTAGCACCGACGATACCACCAACAAATCCTCCACCTGCACTAATATGTCCGGCAACCGCTATGTACATACCCGTAATGAGAGACGCTCCAAATATAAGATCTGTATATATGATAATAGCCTTTTCCCGCATGGGTTTGTGTTGTTCCAAAGTTGGCATATGCCCCAAGAGATGTACAACTCCCTGTACTGCAACAGTAAATACCAATATCTCAAAGAGCGTATCAAAGAGTCTGTATCCCAAGTAATAAGCTGCTATGACATTGATAGCGCCCGTATCTTTGACTGCTCCTGTAACATTGTCAGGTTGAATATATGATATGGTTTCAGCTGATATAAGAAGCATGACAATAAACATGCCAAATAATATAACTGATATCAACCTAATATTCTTCATCGCTATCACCTATAAGAAAGTCTTCTAAACTTTCGTATATATCTTCACTATCGGTTTTTACATATATGGCAAATCCTCTTAAGTGATATGGTAGGGGGGTATATCCGGGTAGAGACAGATTGTCTTTCAGACCTCCACATATGATGTCAAATTGAAAGGATCTGTCGGTTTGTAAATCTTTATGAGAAGGTGTTTCTGCAATACGGGTAATTTCTAAATGCATAGCATTTTTGTCGGCAAATCGTTTTAGCAGATGATATTCACTACCTGCAAAGCCTTCTCTGGTTCTATAGAAAAAAGGTTCTTTTCTTATATATGCTACTTTTATAGAACCTCGGTGCTTCATTGCAACGATATAAATAAAAGTTGTGAATACAGCACCTAAAGTGGCTTCTGCCATAGCAACATCAGGGGCTCCCATTGCATAGTAGTATGTAGCCATAGTGATACTAAATGCCCCCATAAATATAATGGCACGCATGGGATTATGACTTAAAACAACTCCTATGGCAAATACAATTCCCATAATTCCTAGCACAATTTCCATATTAGTCTCTCCTCAGATAGAAGGCTCTTGCTAATATATGGCTTGTCATAGGCCCTAATATGGCATATAGAAGTAACATAAAGATTGTTTTCCATATGTCATGAAATTGGAAGATAACGCCAAGGAGAAATAGCAACATACCTACAGTATCTGATATGGTTAAGAAATGTAATTTCTCCATGTAATGTTTCCTGTACCACATCCCCAATGTGCCTATAACCATGAATATGGCACCTATTGTAAGTAGTATGTTTGAGATAATTTGCATATTAGCTCCTCCTTGAGTTGAAATAAGCTAGTATCATTAATCCACCTATACTGAGCATCATATAAGCTATGGCTGCATCTATGGCCCATTCTGCACCGATAATAACAGAGAAGAGAATCATTAAAGCAATGAGTTTTACCGTTAGACTGCTATATCCGAGAAGCATTTCCCATGGATTATGAGCTTTAACGATATATAAGCCACTTAGAATTGCCGCAAATAAAATAATGTATCCTACTATGTTCATCGTTTGTGCACCTCGTGTATGTATAACTCTCCTGACTTGCTGTCATAGTCAAAAACAATTGACATAGGGGTTGCTGTAATATTGATTGTTTGTGAAAATACGTCCTTTGTGTGGACTTGTCTATGAATGACTTTACGTTTTAATTTATCTGTAAACCCTATGGTCAGTACAATGCTTTCGTAGATACCTTTGATGAGAGATATGGGATATCGTTGCAAGGTACGGCTAATGTCTCCCAGATGGCTGTGTATATCCCTTTTTTCCAATATCCAACTAATTCCAATAGATAATATAAACCCAATGACCAGGTCTTCTCCTGATCGTCCCCCCATTATGTACCATATGAGAAGCAAAAATATCACCCACATACATATATTTTAAGGGAGAATACGTTATATGCGGTCTTATATAGTGGGGCTTGACACACATCTCAATATTTGATATACTACCTCTTGCAAGGTCGCGGGGTGGAGCAGCCTGGTAGCTCGCCGGGCTCATAACCCGGAGGTCGCGGGTTCAAATCCCGCCCCCGCAACCAATTCTCAGTGGCGGCGTAGCTCAGAGGTAGAGCAGGCGGCTCATACCCGCCGTGTCCGGGGTTCGAATCCCTGCGCCGCCACCATTTTGCTTTTGAAAAATGTTTTATGCGGTGTAAAATACAGTAGGTAGCGAGTTTAATGTATAAGAGGTGTGGTCTGTGCTGGAAGTAGAGATAGAGAGTTTGGAGCATCTTGGTGATTTGCTTGATGAATACTTAGTGCGAGCTTTTTGGATACTATATACAATGTTTAATGTCTATCCTCCTTATGGAACGAGGCCACGCTTTGATGAGCTTGTTAACATGCTTTACGATAACCTCGCAAACGGGAAGGTAGATATCAAGTTCATTGTTTCGGAAAACGGTGAGGTTGAAGGAGTTATATTTATAGGTTTGGATTCTTTGGGTATGATTGTTTCTCGTAAAACAGTTTACCTGCGTTGGATAAAGACGATAGAAGTATAAGGGGGTATGTTATATGTTTGGTAGAAAAGCTAAGATTGTTGTTACAATGGGTCCTGCTCTTGAAACAGAAGAGAAGATAAAAGAGGCAATACTTGCTGGTGCAGATGCATTTCGCTTAAATTTTTCACATGGTAGCCATGAGGAGCATTATAAAAGATTTACTCTTGTTAGAAAGGTGTCAGAAGAGCTGGGAGAGTATATTCCAGTTATTCAAGATATTCAGGGTCCCAAAATTCGTATTAAAGAGATCGAGGGAGGACAGTGTGAACTCAAAGATGGTGACACCGTTGTGTTGTCATCTAAAGGAGATGTAGGAGACTGCCATATCCTATATGTAGATTATCCATATCTTGAAAACGACTTAAAGCCAGGTGCATCAGTATTTATAGACGATGGAAAGATAAAGCTGAGGGTTACCCAGAATACCAAAGAAGGCGTTGTGTGCGAAGTTGTAGCAGGAGGCATTGTAAAGCCGCATAAAGGAGTAAATATCGTTGGTGTTAACCTTACTATTCCCAGTGTGACAGAAAAAGATAAGAAAGATGTGCTCTTTGGAATAAAGATGGGAGTAGATTATATTGCCCAATCATTTGTCAGAAGCCCTGATGATGTTATGGATCTTCGCAATTTTCTTGTTCTCAATGGTGGTAAAAACATTGGTATTATTGCCAAGATAGAGAAATATGAAGCAGTAGAAAACTTAGAGTCTATTATTCTTGTGGCAGATGCTGTACTTATTGCCCGTGGTGATCTTGGTGTAGAAGTGCCTATTGAAGAGGTGCCTGTTATACAGAAAAAGATTATCAAGATGGCTAGAAAGTATGCTAAGCCTGTTATCACGGCAACTCAAATGCTGGAATCTATGATTTCATCTCCTATGCCTACAAGGGCAGAGGCAACCGATGTTGCCAATGCTATCTTTGATGGTACCGATGCCGTTATGCTTTCTGCAGAGACGTCTGTGGGTAAGTATCCTATAGAGACTATTAAAACCATGTCTCGTATTATTAAGAGGGCGGAAAAAGCCCTGAAAAATGGAGAAGTGCCATACTATGAGAAAATTATGCCTATGGCCGGTTTTACCGACGCCATTGGCTTGGCAACAT
This sequence comes from Dictyoglomota bacterium, assembly GCA_013153035.1. Taxonomy (GTDB): domain Bacteria; phylum Coprothermobacterota; class Coprothermobacteria; order Coprothermobacterales; family JAADFF01; genus JAADFF01. The sequence continues at coordinate 50,065 of JAADFF010000001.1, forward strand.
GTGAACTTGCCAATACGACATCTGCGAAGGCTATTATTACATCAACTGAATCTGGTAGAACAGCTAAGCTTGTTGCCAAGTATAAACCACAAGCATATATTGTTGCAGCGAGCCCAAGAGAAGAGACATTGAGGAAATTAGGTATTGTTTGGGGAACATATCCGCTTTATATACCTCCGTTTTCTAGTGTAGATGCTTTACTTTCATCTATTATCGATGAAGCCGGTGCTAAGGGATATCTTGAAAGTGGTGATGTGGCTGTCATTACGGCTGGTGATTTTGTTGGTGTTGAAGGCACCACCAACCTTATTAAGATAGCGACTTATACTCCTGTGATTGCCAGAGGTATAGGCATTGGATCGGGCTTTATTGTGGGTCGTATTACTCATGGAGAAACAGATGGAGAGGTTCTAGTCGTTGATGATATAGCATCTATAGAACAGGTAGATGGACATGTTAAAGTCATTCTTGTGAAGAAAAAAGACTTTGGAGTTAGTGCCAATATACCCGCAGGTATGCCTATGGTTATTGGGGTTGGAGACGCAATTGATACACTAAAAGATGGAGATCTTGTGTCGGTGGATGTATATCGAGGTATTGTTTATGGCGGACAAATTATCAGAACCGGATAAAAAATCGCAGCTTAGTATCGGCGCTGTTATAGAATCTATGCTTGTTGGCATACAAGTAGCTCTTATCATATTGGCTCTTTGGACTGTTGTAGCGCTGGCGGTGCATACTTATTTGATAAAAAAGTCTGTTATGACAATTAAACAGGTTGCAGGTAGACAGGTGAAACCTGTGTGGTTTTATGCTGATGTGGATAAGCTTCGAGAAGATGTTGCACTAGAATATTTGCTTATGACAACAACATCTACAGGTATGATTATAGTTATTCCGGATGATGAAAATGGTAGATAAAAAGATTGTTGAGAGACAAATAGGGCGGAAGTTAACATTTCCATTTTTTGTTGCTGTTCGGTGTAGATATGGATGTCCTGTTGTTGTTGCATCAGCTCCGCTGTGGAAGGCTAAACCCTTTCCAACAGTATTTTGGTTAACATGCCCTATCTTAAATAAGGCGGTAGGGGCATTAGAATCTGAAGGATACCAAGATTCGTTAACTTATAGTGGAGAAGATAGAAAGTTTCTATTTACAAGGCTGTATCTAGCCGGAGTTTTAGGGGTAAAAGAAAAGGTAACTTTTTACCCTAAGTGGGGGAGAATAGCAGGGGAAAGGCTAGGCCATATTAAATGCCTTCACGCTCACCTTGCGGTCTTTCTTGCCACAGGTGAAGGCCCAGGTAAATTTGTGTGGTATAAGGTAAGAGACAAAATGGAAAAGTGTAATGGACCCGAGGTGTATCTTGGTATTAGTAAGGTGAAGGTAGAGGAGGGTTAGCTATGAATGGAAGATTGCACCCAGATGCAGAAAAGGTGCTTAGAAAAGCAATAGATTTACAAAATGAGGCAATAGGCAAGAGATTATGGGCAGATGCCTATTCTTATAACAAAGTATCTCCCTTGTTTGTGTTTCTTGCCATTTTGAAATTGGAAAAGGCTTCTGAAGCCGGAAAGCTGTTGTTGAGGAGAAAACCACCAACGATATTGAGATTTGTTCTTGATAAGCATATGAGAACGAGGGAGCCACACATATCGTTTGTTAAGACATCTGAAATGTTTGCTAGGGCTTCCAGTCTGGCCAAAGACAGATATATTACATCTGTTGATTTGTTGGTAGCGGCATCAGAAGTTGACAATATGGTATACAGCGTGCTTCATTCTATGTTTGGTTTGGACCGCATTGAACTTGAACGTATGTTTAGACAATGGGAAAGGGAGAGGGGACATCTATTTACAGAGGTAGAGGATAATACAGATCCATTGTTCGATATGTTTGTTGATGATTCTGATGAGGACGGATTTTATGATGATGAGGATGATGAGGAACTATATGATGAACGCGATGATATGGAAAATGAGGGACCAAGAGGTAGGATGCCATTTCGAAAGGGACCTGGTAGAAAAAAAGATACTTTAGAAGAGGCTCTGAAATTTATCACTAACTTTGGCCGTGACCTTACCGAGGAGGCCAAGGCCGGTAAACTTGAACCACTTATTGGTAGAAAAAAAGAGGTTTTAGAGCTCATTGAGATATTGGGTAGGCGAATAAAGAGCAATCCACTTATTATTGGTAATCCCGGTGTTGGTAAAACGATGATTGTTCATGGTTTAGCCTCTCGTATTGCATATGGTGAGGTTCCCGATTACCTTAAAGATGCCCATATCATAGAGCTTGCAACATCTGCCATTGTAGCCGGTACAAAGTACAGAGGCGAATTCGAGGATAGACTGAAAAAGATTATTGATTTGGCTGTGAAATACAGGAATAATATTATATTGTTCTTTGATGAAATCCATACATTAATTGGTGCAGGTTCTGCTGAGGGAGCTCTTGATGCTGCAAATATCCTTAAGCCAGCATTGGCAACAGGACAGCTTCGGGTTATTGGGGCTACAACTTATGAGGACTATAAAAAACGCTTCGAAAAGGATTCTGCCCTTGTTAGAAGATTTGTTCCCGTATATATTGATGAACCTAGTATTGAGGAAACAAAGGAAATACTCCTTGGTACACTTCATCTATATGAGTCTCATTACAATATCACTATTCCTCCAGAGCTCCTGGAGCCTATAGTCAAGTTGTCTAAACGTTATATATCCAGTAGGTATTTGCCAGATAAAGCGGTAGATGTACTTGATAGGGCGTGTGGTCGTGCAGCACTGGAATATTTAAACTTGAAAGACACAGCTTCTATGCTTGGAAATAGCATAGCCCGTGAGGATGAGATGTTCTCTCAGGGCTTTGTAGCCGGTTTTAAAGAGGAGACTATTAATCGCCAGATGCTCTATGAAAAATTGAGATATAAAGGTGAGGCAACACTGCGTATTGACCATGTGCTTGATGTTATTTCTGATATGTCTGGGGTGCCTGTGTCTCGTATATCTGATGATGAGGTGAAGATGCTACGTAATCTTGAAAAGTTACTGAAATCTCGCGTTGTGGGACAAGATGAGGCTATACAGAAGGTTGCTAAAGCAGTTAGAAGAGGTAGACTTGGTATACGCAACCAAAATAGACCTGTTGCAGTATTCCTATTTATGGGGCCAACAGGTGTGGGTAAGACGGAGCTTGCCCGTGCTCTTGCAGAAATTGTATATGGTAGTGAAGATAACATGATAAGGCTTGATATGTCTGAGTATATGGAGCAACATTCAGTATCTAAGCTCTTTGGTTCTCCTCCTGGTTATGTAGGATACGGTGAGGGAGGTCAATTGACGGAAGCTGTAAGACAGAAACCTTATTCTCTGATTCTTCTTGATGAAGTCGAAAAGGCCCATCCAAGGGTATGGGATACATTCCTGCAGGTATTCGAAGATGGTTTTATGACCGATGGTCAGGGTAGAAAGGTTGATTTTAGAAATACTATTATCATTATGACATCTAATGTTGGTGCCGAAAAGCTTAAAGAGGCACGAATGGGATTTGTTGGTGATAGTAGTAAGGAAATCAATGAGATACTGGCAGGTGAGTTAAAGCGTACATTTAGACCCGAGTTTCTTAACAGAGTTGACTCTGTGGTCTTCTTTAAGCCGCTAACAAAAGAAGATATGAGAGAAATTCTGTATATTACCATATCAAAGTATAAGACAGCCCTTGATGAGAAAGGAATTCGCTTTAGGTTAACCCGTCGTATGGAGGACTTACTCCTTGAAAAGGGATTTGACCCAGAGTATGGAGCAAGGCCGATAAGAAGGGCTTTGGATGAGTATCTGTTTAATCCCATTGTTGATTATTATCTGGAGCATGGTGAGGATGCAGTCTCTGGTAAAGAACTTATTATTGATTGGGATCCTAACAAGAAAGAGGTTGTTATTGATATCGATAACAATGCCTCTGGGAGTGAAAAGGCTCAAAAGCATGAGGTGGCAGGTACGGGAGTATGAGAAAAAAGGAGAAAGGCTTTATTTGTACAAACTGTGGTTATAAAGACAAATATTTTCATGTTGTCTGTCCCAATTGCGGGGCAGAGGATAGTATGATAGAGATAGAAAAGTATTTGGAGAAAAAGGGGAGTGAAAGCTCCCCTTCCGTTTTTTTATTATCCGATATTAAGGAAGAAAAAATATACCGTTATCCTACCTTGTGGCGGGAACTGGATTATGTCTTAGGTGGTGGTATTGTCAGTGGCAGTGTTATTCTTCTTGCTGGACCACCTGGTGTTGGTAAATCTACACTGGCGTTGATGCTAACAGATGCCTTTCAAAGTCCTATGTATATATCTGGTGAAGAGAGTTTATCCCAGGTGGGGGCTCGTGCAAGACGTATAGGTGTTAAAGATCGTGTAGCCTTTGCGTTTGCCACATCGTTTGATGAGATACAGGCTATTGTAAATAGTCGTAATATTGATCTACTTGTTATAGATTCACTGCAGGTTATGAGGGCCCAGAAGAATGTTTCATTTGTCAGTCACAATGAGGCACGTATTTTCATGTCAGAGCTGGTCTCCCTTGTGAAGAAAAAAGGTATTACCACTCTCGTTTTAGGACATGTTACAAAGGAAGGGGCTGTTGCCGGTCCTAAAACGGTTGAACATCTTGTTGATGTGGTTTTATACCTAAACACCACATCCCGCTCCAGCATCCGCAGTTTGCATGTAGGAAAAAATAGGTTTGGCCCCAGTGATGGAGTTATGTTTATGCAAATGACTGAACAAGGAATTATTCCACTCAGTGAGAAGGTTGTTCTTAGTGAAAGTGGTGAGGTAGGACAGGCCTATACAGTTGTTATGCAGGGTAACACTCCTAGTATTATTGATATTCAGGTACTTATTACCCCTTCCTATACCAATGTGCCACGTCGTGTTATTGGTGGTTATCCCAATGATAAGTTTTATTTATTACTCGCTGTTTTAGAGAAAAAACTCGGGTTAAAGTTATACAATAAAGATGTATTTGTTAAGGTTTCTGGCGATTATTTTTGGAAAGATTCTGGTATAGACATTGCTATTGTTGCTGGCATATTATCTGCGTATTATAATGTTGCTTTGCCTGGTAATGTTGTTTGGATAGGTGAGGTCGATTTGCTAGGCCGTGTAAGATTTCCTGAGAATGCAGATGTCAGGAAGAATGTTATATCATCTGCCGGTGGTAGTGTAGCAGATGTTAGTAGTATTCATGATGTAAAAACTCTTATTCAGAGGTGGCGATAAATGAAGAAACAGAATGTTTTTAATGAATCATTGTTTTTCTTGCTTCTTGTTATCATTTATGTTCTCATTGGTATTACTACCGCCCGTGTTATCATTGAAATGCTTCATTTTGCAGAAAAAATCACTCCTCAGACGCAAAGTCAGATTACCATTGGAGCAGTAGCATTTGCTATGATTCTTGCATTTTTTACAAGAGGGCTTGTGAAAAAGTGGATGCACGATTTTTCAGAGACTATTAAGCATACCGACAGGGCTACTGTTATGTCTATTCTTTTGGGCATTATTACCGGATCTGTCTTTGCTATTCCATTTGCCTTGGCATTTAGTAAGTATATCTATATTGTTCTTCTAATTACCTTACTTTCACAAGTGTTTTTTAGTCTTATTTTTTATGTCAAGCGATATGAAGCGTTTAAAGGTGTGGAAGTTTCTACTGGAGAAGGTGATATGTGTCAACCTTCGTATATCTTAGATACCAGTGTTCTTATTGATGGGCGTATAGTACGTCTTGTTGAGAATACTGATTGTCTTGATGGTACTATTTATATTCCCGACCTTGTTATGAACGAACTACGAAAGATTGCAGATAGTAAAGAAGAATCTTCTAAAAGACAGCGTGGGCGTAGGGGAATGGAAGTAGTGGAGAAACTTAGGAAGCTTAGACCGAAGAAGGTGATATTCATCAAGACAGGTAGGGGAAAACCTGTTGATGAAATTCTTATTGATGAGGCAAAGAAGAGAAAGGGTTATCTTGTAACGACGGATTTTAATTTGGAACATACTGCTAGACCTCAAGGAGTTAAAGTTATAAATTTCAATGAGATTTTCTATCTACTTGCACCAGAAGTTATGCCGGGTGATGAGATTGAGGTGAAACTTGTTAAGAAGGGTAAAGAGCCATATCAAGGAGTAGGTTTCCTTGTTGATGGCACAATGGTTATTGTCCAAGCTGGAGAGTTCCATATTGGAAAAACGGTTAGGGTAAGGGTGCAAAATGTTAAGCAGAGTCAAACTGGACGTATACTCTTTGCAACAATTATAGATGAGGAGGAAGTGGGTAGTGCCTAATTATCTGGTGCTTCTGGGGGGAGGCAAGTCTACTCGCTATGGTAAAGATAAGCTTTCTGAAAAGTTTATGGGAAAATCTGTTGTAGATATACTGTTTTCCTCTATACCTTGGCAATTATTTGACGAAGTTGTGTGGGTTGGTAATGCTAGCAAGGTCCCTGCCAAATATAGGAGGCAAGTTATCGTAGCACCACCGGGTGAGACTAGATATCTTTCAGTAAAAAACGGATTGGACAAACTCAATGTGGATGACGGCGACAAAGTTCTTATCCACGATGGTGCCCGATTTCTTGCTAGCCACAGTATGTTTGAAAGAGTTATTGCTTATCTTGATAGGTGCGATGTTGTCTATCCTGCAATACCACCTACTGATGCACTTCGCTTTCACCATGAAAATGAAATTAAAACTGTGAGTAGAGAGCATGTTTATAGGGTGCAAACTCCTCAAGGATTTAGGGGAAATGTTATCAAAGCTATTGTTCAAAGTGAGCATAAAGATGTATACGATGAGGTCATGATTGCAGAGAAGTTGGGCTTTCGCATATGTCGTGTTGATGGTGACATTACCAATATAAAACTGACATATCCAGAAGATATTCGTCAGATGGAAAAATGTATTTCGCGATTTATTCCTATACAGTCTATTGGTATAGGATTTGACAGTCATATGGTTGGTGAAGGTGGCTTTCTATATGTTGGTGGAGTAAAGGTTTCTGATGAATATCACTCTATAGGATGGTCTGATGGCGATGCACTTCTTCATGCCACTGTTGATGCTATTCTTAGTGCTTATGGCGTTTCTGAAGATATCGGTAGCCTGTTCCCTCCAGGGAACATGGATTATAAAGGCATACGCTCTACTGAGCTGCTGCGTCGTGTTGTGGAAAAATATGGGCCTGTAAGTCAGATGTCTGCTGTTGTCATTCTTAGCAAGGTGAAACTGAAATCGTTTAGATCTGCTATCATAGGAGAGATAAAAAAGTTAATAGGGGCTGACAAGGTGGCTATCACCTTTAAAACAGCCGAGGGATTTGATGACAATCTGTATATAGCATATGTAATTGTTAGTGTTGTAAGGAGGGATGAAGCATGATTAAAGAGATTCGTATTATGGATACACAAGATAGAGAGTATAAAGTATTTTCTCCTGAAGATGATAAAGTTTTTCCGATGTACGCATGTGGTATTACACCACAGTCTCATCCCCATATAGGGCATGCCCGTGTGGCTGTTGTGTTTGATACCCTTGCCAGACTGCTTACCAAGATGGGATTTGATGTGAAGTATGTTTCCAACTTCACCGATATAGACGATAAAATTTTAGCCAAGTCCAAGGAAGAGGGGGTTGATCCCCTTGTCATAGCAGAGAGGTATGAAAGAGAATATTATCGTGCTATGGATGCTTTAAATGTGCGTGGTCCGATGATATACGCAAGGGTATCTCAGCATATAGAAGATATCATTAAGGCAGTGGAAACACTACTGGATAAGGGATATGCATATGAGGCTCCTGATGGAGTATATTACTCTGTCGACAAATTTCAGGGATATGGCAAGCTCTCTCACCGTAACATAGATGAGCTGATGGCTGGTGCCCGTATAGAGGTGAATCCGCACAAGAAAAATCCTTTGGACTTTGCCTTGTGGAAAAGGGTAGACGAAAACGACTTTGGCTGGCGTTCTCCTTGGGGTAAAGGTCGTCCCGGTTGGCATATAGAATGTTCTGTAATGTCTGTGAGGTATGCCGGCTATCCACTGAAGGTACACGGTGGAGGAGAAGACCTGATATTCCCCCATCATGAAAACGAAATAGCCCAGTCAGAAGCCCTTTATGGTGGAAGATTTACCATTGCGTGGATGCATGTTGGTATGCTGTCTATCAAAGGTGAGAAGATGAGTAAGTCTCTTGGCAATATCTTCGCCCTGAAGGATGCCATCAAGGTGTTTGATCCCATGGCACTGAGACTATTTCTCTTGTCTACATATTATCGTTCACCTCTTGATTACACTCCCCAGTCTGTCCAGTCTTATGAAACGGCTTTAAAGAAGGTTAAGAGGGCAAAGGATATTGTGGAAAGTTCTATTGATAGTTCTGTATCTAAAGAGGCTTTCCTGCCTCACTATGAGGCCTTTTATAAAGCTCTTGCAAATGACTTTAACACAGCAGAGGCCATTGGACATTTCTTTAAGTTTGTGGGCGAAATCACATCTGCTGGTGCTGTTTCTAAGGAGGTCAAAGATATGTTTACCGATATGCTTGAGGTGCTCGGTATTGAAAATATAGAAGATGTGAAGACAGGGGGAGCCGATAAATTTATTGAATATCTACTTGACTTGCGTAATCGCTTTAGAAAAGAAAAAAGATTTGACATAGCCGATGAGATTAGGGATTATCTCAAAGAAAATGGTGTTGTAGTAGAAGACACACCCAGTGGTACAAAGTGGTGGTGGGCATAATGTCTGATAAGAAGTCTTCAGGTGCTTATAGGATATGGGGCCTCCATGTCGTTCAGGAGGCCCTTTCTGAATCTCCCGATATGATAGAGAAGATATTTATTGATAGGGCATATCGTTCTCCGGCTGTAAAAGAGGTTATTTATCAGGCTAAAGAAATGGGCATTCCTGTAGTGCAGGGCAAATTTCCCGAGAAGATTGGTATGCAGATGGGGGTTGTTCGCTTTCACGATATAGATACCCTCAACCCTGCCAAAGATAAGCTTGGTCTTGTGCTTGATGGTATTACCGATGAGGGAAATATTGGATCTATCTTTCGTAGTGCAGCGGCATTTGGAGTATCCTTTGCCATTGTGCCTAAAAGAAGGTTTGGTTCTATATCGCCAGCTGTTGCCCGTATATCCCAGGGTGGAGTGTACAAGGTAAAGATTATAAAGGACAATTTGGAACCTGCACTGAAAAAGCTTCAGGAGATGGGATACTGGATATATGCCACCAACCTTGATGAAGATGCCCAGCCTCTTTATAAGGCAGATATTGCGGAAAATGCGGTTTTTGTCATGGGTAGAGAAGATAAAGGTGTAAGTAAAACGTTGCTAAAGCTGGCTGATGAACATATTTATATACCGATGGTGGGAATGCAAAGCCTCAATGTTGGGGTTGCCACCGGTATTGTACTTTATGAATACAGAAGGCGATGGCAACCCCAGAGGTAGTTATATATCTCTACAACCACACATGTTGGTAAGGTTAGCCAATTCTATGAGTGATGCTGGTGGTGTGCTCTTTGTAGAGAATAAATCTTCATATGGGGTAAAGATGGCATCAAGACCATGTATGCCAACCATTCCATTTTTCTTTCCCTGAAGTAGCATTTCTACAGCATGATGTCCTAAAAATGTAGCGACGAACGAATCAAAGGCTGTTGGAACACCACCACGCTGTATATAGCCCAAAACGCTGACATTGATGGTGATATTGTTTCCAACCACGTCTCTTATTTCTTGCGCATATGTAAATCCGTCAGAGACACCTTCGGCAAGCACTATTACACTGCTTGAGGTTTTTCTTAGAGCACTTTGCCTTTTAAGGAGACATTTTCCTATAAATTCTGCACTTATAGGATTTTCTGGAAATACGATAAAGTCTGCACCACTGGTAAGGCCGGCAAACAGTGCAATAAAGCCGGAGTGTCTTCCCATTACCTCTACAACAAATGCCGTATCTTCTGTCTTTGCTATGTCTCCAATTTTAGCAATGGCATTTCTGGCAACATGTACAGCTGTGTCAAATCCAATAGTAAAGTCTGTACCTGAAAGGTCATTATCAATAGTGCCGGGAAGTCCAATAGTAGGAATACCTAGTTTAGAAAGTTCCCATGCCCCGTGGAGAGAGCCGTCTCCACCGATGATGATAAGGGCATCAATGTCATTAGCTGTGATGATGTCAAGAGCATATCGTTGCCATTCTAACTTTAGAAATCGTTTACTGCGAGATGTACCTAAAATTGTACCTCCTTTGAATGCTATACCTCTCACCTTATCTAGAGAAAGGGGAACGAGGTCTTCATCAAGAAGACCTTCGTATCCCCTCTTAATTCCAAGAATATCAAGACCTCTAGCTATTGCCGTTTCAACAATACTCATTATGGCTGCATTCATACCGGGGGAATCTCCACCCGATGTCATTACCGCTATTCTTTTTATCGCCACAACTATCACCCCCGGTAGTATTTTACCCTTTATTATTCTTCAAATAGAGGTCTGTAAAGCTCTATGATGTGAGATGGAACAGGTCTAATTCTACCAACAACAGACTCAAGAGGTAGTGGGGCTAATTTTCCGTCTTTGACACCAACCATGTAACCAAACTCGCCCTTTTCAATCAGCTCTGTTGCCATAAGTCCCTGTCCCTGAGGTACTATTCTGTCTATAGGGGATGGGCTACCTCCTCTTTGAACATGGCCTAATATGACATGTCTTGTAGGAATACCCAGCTCATTCTCTATAATCTTAGCTATACGCTCAGAGATACCTCCTAACTGAACATGTCCAAACTCGTCAACAGGTGTCTTGTCAAGGTCCTCGTCTGCCAGTATTACACCTTCGGAAACAACTATGAGAAGGTATTTCTTTCTATCATATTTTTTCTTAAGGTTAGAAAGCAGCCTTGGCAGATTAACAGGCTCTTCGGGAATAAGTACTGCATCGGCTCCGGCACCTACGGCTGTAAACAGGGCGAGCCAGCCAGCATGTCTACCCATTGTCTCAAGTACAATGGCTCTCTTGTGAGACTTGGCTGTATCTTTTAGCCTTTCTGCGGCATCAATGGTAATTTCTAGTGCTGTGGTAAAGCCCAAAGTATATTCTGTTTCTGGAACATCAAAGTCAATGGTCTTAGGAATACCAACAATAGGAAGTTTAAAGTCACGATAGAGCTTACCGGCAACACCCAGTGTGTCTTCTCCGCCTATAGCAACAAGGGCATCGAGGCCCAGTGTTCTAAAGGAGGTAACAACTTCTTCTGGACTGTGTGGTTCTTTGTATGGATTAGTTCTTGATGATGTGAGAATAGTTCCACCTGTTCTTAGAATTTCGTCGACATCTTCTAGTTCCAAGTTTCTCCATATAGGTGGATTCAGTATGCCTTTCCACCCTTCTTCAATGCCTACAACTTCCCAGCCTCTCTGTTTAGCTCCAAAGACAACACCACGAATGGCTGGATTGAGACCGGGACAATCTCCGCCTCCTGTAAGAATACCAATACGCTTTATAGCCATAACGATCCCTCCTTTTTACCTCTGTTATGTTTATACTTTACTATATATAGCATGTTTTCTTGGAGGTGGGGATATGAGTGCTAAAGAATTTGATAATAGCACAGATGTTGACATTCTAATACAAGATGAAAACTTGGATATCATTGTGTATCGGATAGCAGATGATGTATATTCTGAAGAAGATCCTATGAGTACGCCAAGGGTTATGTCTAATGTTGTTAAGATGATTAAAGCAGGAATTACGTTGATACTCGATTTTACCGAAGTTGACTATCCTGAAAAGGATAGAATACTAACAGCTGCTCGGGGAGCAGCGCATTACTTGGATGGTAGCGCCGTTAAAGTTACTGAGGATATATATGTTGTGACAGGAGTAGATGTTGGTATCAAACAGTGGCCAAGGAGGAAATAGTGTAGTGGAAACTATGCACATTTGTGAGGTAGAGAAGCTTACTCAGGTTTTTACATACTTTGATAAAAGACCTTTACTTGTTTTGTTATATGGTCCTATGGGAGCTGGTAAAACAACTATTGTAAGGGAGTATCTAAAATATCTAGGCTATAAGGGCAGGGTAAAGAGCCCGACATTTACATATGAAATTGTTTACGACGATTTGGGTGTTTCCCATATAGACCTATATCGTCTTACTGGTCATGAAACAGATATTGTCGATGAAATTGTAGATAGATTAGAAGCTGGTTATATTGTTTTTATTGAGTGGCCTGACAGATTGGAGGAAGAAATTAAAGATGTAGAAGAAGAATTTTCTACAGTGAAAGTGCATATAGATATTGAGTCGGAGGACTGCCGCAGTATACAGATAGAGAAAGTAATTTAGGTTGTAAGTATACTAACCCTAAAAAAAGAAGGAGGGGATATCCCCTCCTTTATTTTCTTGGTAGCCCCAGCGGGAATCGAACCCGCACCACCGGCTTGAAAGGCCGGTATACTAACCATTATACGATGGGGCCACCTTTGCACACTCTCGCGACCCATGGTGGGCCCGGGAGGACTCGAACCCCCAACCTTCCGGTTATGAGCCGGTGGCTCTGCCACTTGAGCTACGGGCCCACACACTCGCAAGGTTATTATACACATATGCGTGTATCCTGTCAAGGGGACTATGCAAAATCTGCTCGGAATGCCTTTTTGCATATGGTTATACACTTTATGAATGCCACGAAACTTGAGAAAAGCTTTATTTGTAGGTGTTTTAGGGGATGTTGATACACATACTTGACATGTCGCAACTTTCATGGTATAAATATATTGCTGTCGGTTGGGGAATCGTCTAATCGGCAGGACGCGGGACTCTGGATCCCGTAGTGGTGGTTCGAATCCACCTTCCCCAGCCAGATAGAAAAACGGTGGCCCCATCGTATAGTGGCTAGTATGCCGGGCTCTCAACCCGGAGGCGGGGGTTCGATTCCCCCTGGGGCTACCATGAGGTTCCGGGGTAGCTCAATCGGCAGAGCAGCGGACTGTTAATCCGTTGGTTGAGGGTTCGAGTCCCTCCCCCGGAGCCAATTTTTATTTTTGAAATGTTTTATTATAACAATGCCTCGCTTTGCCCCTTGTAAAGGTATGAAACGCTACTGTTTGCTATCTGCGTTATAGGGAGTATAATGTTTCTATCTCTTTACCAGTTGAAAGTGAAAGGAGGTAATATTGATGAAGCAACAGAACAACAAAAAATGTGTTTTACCACCACAGCTTAAAAAGATGATGGGATTGAAAGGAATTTTATCTACTTTGCTGCTGATTAGTTTCACAATTGTAATGGTTACAGGAATAATGTTAACTTTTAAAATGAAGAATTTTTCTTCAGCACCAATGGGGTTAAAGTTACATATTATTTTTGGTTTTGTTATGGGGGGATTGGTACTGATCCATTTGGTACTTAATTGGGGATTTTATAAGGCTGAAATGAAGTGCTTGGTTAAAGAAGCTTACTTTCATGATTTTCCTCTAGGAAGGATTATAATTAATCATATAGAGGCACAGAGAAAATTAGAGTTGGATAGTGAAGTGAAGGAAGACTAAAGGTATATGGAGCTTAGACTTATAGAGGCATATATACCCAAGGGGTTAGAAGAAAAACTTCTTGAGTCGCTTGATGACGATAAATATATATGGCTTAGATTTCACGATATAGATAATAACGATAACTTTGTATTGGTTAGAGTGCTTACCACTATCAAGTGGGATGAAGAAGTTATAGATAGGATTACCTCTTTATACAGTGTCTATGAAGGATTTGAGCTTGTGGTGTTTCAACCAAAAACGGCTGAGCCTCTTCACAACAAAAAAGAGCATCGTAAGAGGCTCGGCCCTATTCCTCGTATCAGTAGGCAGGAGCTTTATGTTAGCATGTTTTCCAAGGCAACTTTGTCTTTTTCCAATATCCTCATGGTTATATTGTCGGCTATTGTTGCCGGTATTGGTCTTTATAAAAATGATCCAGCTGTTATAATTGGGGCTATGGTGATGGCTCCTTTCCTAGGCCCCAACATGGCCTTAGGTCTTGGTGTTACTTTGGCCGATACAAGACTAATATTTGAAAGTATTAAAACCCTGTTTGTTATGCTTATCGTTGCTTTCGTGTTGGGTATTATTATGGGTTGGTCGTTACCTGTAAATCCTAACATACCTCAAATAGCCAGTAGAACAGATGTTGATATTTTAGCCGTTATTGTTGCCTTGGCGTCTGGTGCGGCTGGAACCCTATCTGCTATTACTGGAGAGATGGCTTCATTGGTTGGTGTTATGGTGGCTGTGGCACTACTTCCGCCGTTTATGGTGTTTTCTATGCTTCTAGGAGCTGGATATTTTTCATCCGCATTTGGAGCTCTGATGCTTTTCTTTGCAAATATTATTGGTGTTAACCTTGCTTCTGTGACACTATTCAATATTTATGGGATTACACCTATGACTTGGTGGGATAAGAGAAAGGCACAGATATTGTCTGCAGCTGCCTATGGCTTGTGGTTTTTGCTTCTTTTGTTCCTTATCACTATTATCTACTCTGTTTAGTTTAATCTTTTAGGGTCTCTTTGTATAACCAGTTGGACATTTGCCCTAAAAACCTGAATCGTTCTATCCGCCTTCTTATATGGTTGATACTATGACTGAGAAATATCTGGAAAGTTTTATTATCTGGGTGGAACCATATAAAACTGCCAGGGAATCCGCTGTGTCCGAAGCTTCTAAACGAGAAATTTGAACCGCAAGTTTTACACCGTGTGCTATATAAGAACCAGCCGAGAGAATAACGCTGTATACCTCTTATATGTGGCTTAGAAAATTCCTCTACAGGTATGTTGTACCATCTGCCGTTGAGTATTCTCTGAGCTACTCTTATAAGTGCCTGTATATTTCCAAATAGACCTGCATTTCCGGCTTTTTCTTTTAATAAACGGGCCTTTCCATCGTGTGGTATGCCAATGTAAGTTTTCCCATCAACTATGGGTAAAGTATTGGAGTGTTTTATACCCATGCCTAAGTAACCTCCATCTTTCCACTGAAGGTGTTCCAAGGGGTATTTTCCGCTCTTTATATACACATAGTGTGCAAGTAGATTGTAGTTATGACACGAGTAGTCAAATCCTGATATACTCCCCTTATATGAGGCTACATTTTCAAAATATTCTTCAGTTCCCCAATTCATCCAGGGTAGTCTCTGAGGGATACCTGCACTATGGGTAATCAGTTTTATGATGTCAATACCGAAAATTTTATCGCCTTGTTCGTAGTATTTTAGGGTGTACTTTAATGTAACAAGAGGTTTGGTAAGAGATGCAAGATCAAATATTGTATTTTCGATAAGGCCATTGGTAAAAATGCGATACCTGTTTATATCTCCCACAGCTGCAATAAATGGTATATATGCTTTCATATTCTTATAATAACAGTGGAGGTGATGGTTGTGAAGATATATGAGGGAAACAAAGTTAAAGCGTATACAGAATATCTGTGGTTTAATACAAAGAAGAGAAGGGAACTTATTAATATCACAGAAACCGTTAGGGATATAGTGAAAAAGAGTGGAATAAAAGACGGTTATGTGCTTGTCTCTGCTATGCATATTACAGCAGGTGTTTTTGTAAATGATGATGAAGAAGGTTTGTGGCAAGATATATGGGAATGGCTTGAGAAATTGGCTCCCTATCGTCCAGATTACAAACATCATCTTACAGGTGAAGACAATGGAGATGCACATCTGAAGAGTTTGCTTGTTCATCATGAAGTTATTGTCCCTGTTACTGATGGTGACCTTGATCTTGGTCCATGGCAGCAGATTTTTTATGCTGAATTTGATGGTCAGAGACGCAAGCGTGTGATTGTCAAAGTATTTGGCATCGTATAGTTTTATATGATATACTTCATAGGTAAAAACTCACACCCTCTAAAAGTTGGGTGTCCCCATTGGGGTGCACTAAGAGGGTGGAGGAAAAAACCCAACAGGAGGTGCAAACAATGCCTATCGTGACATTAAAACAGCTATTGGAAGCTGGTGTTCACTTTGGTCACCAGACACGTAGATGGAATCCTAAGATGAAGAAGTTCATCTACACTGAGCGTAACGGTATCTACATTATTGACCTTCAGAAGACCGTTCAGCAGCTCGAGAAGGCCTATGAATTTGCCAAAGACATTGCTTCCCGCGGAGGGACAATTCTATTTGTGGGTACCAAGAGACAGGCACAGAGGGTTATTGCTGATGAAGCAAAGCGTGCCGGTATGCCTTACATCAATCAGAGATGGGTTGGTGGTTTTCTCACCAATTTCCAGACAGTGAAGAACAGTATTAAAAAGCTCAGGGAGCTCAAGAAGATGCAGGAGGAGGGACTGCTTGACAACATTCCTCTAAAGGAGCGCAACCGTATTATTAGGAGAATGAATAAACTAGAGAAGTACTATGGTGGCGTTATTGACATGGAGCGTCTTCCCGATGCAATCTTTGTTGTTGATACCCGTAAAGAATCCATTGCTGTTGCAGAGGCTAATAAGCTCGGTATTCCTATTATTGCTATGGTAGATACCAACTGTGATCCGGACGAGGTTACTGTACCTATTCCTTCTAACGACGATGCTATTAGGGCTGTTAAGCTCATTACCAGCAAGATAGCCGATGCCGTTATTGAGGGTAATGAGGGACGTGCAGGTGCTGCTGCTGAGATGGAACAGGCTCTGGAGCAGGTAGAGGGTGAAGAGGAAGAGGTTCCTCAAAATGTCAAAAAACTTGAAGATGCCGTTGAGAAGTTTGGAGATCTATATGCAGAAAATGAACAGGGGGGCGATGAGTAATGCAGATAACAGCACAAATGGTTAAACAGCTGAGAGAAATGACCGGTGCCGGTATGATGGATTGTAAGAAGGCACTGCAGGAAGCAGGTGGAGATTTTGATAAGGCAGTAAAAATTCTTCGCGAACGTGGTCTTGCTAAGGCAGCTAAGAAGGCAGGAAGAACTGCTAAAGAGGGTATGATTCACGCATATATCCACGGTGGTGGCCGTATAGGTGTTATGGTAGAGGTTAACTGTGAGACAGATTTTGTGGCCCGTACTGATGACTTTAAAAATCTTGTCAACGATATAGCCCTTCACATTGCCGCATATGCCCCCAGATGGGTTAAAAGAGAAGATGTACCTGAGGAAATTATTGAGCAGGAAAAGGAAATTTATCGCAAGCAGGCCCTTCAGGAGGGTAAGCCTGAGCATGTTGTTGAGAAGATTGTTGAAGGTAAAATGAAGAACTTCTACAAAGAGAATGTACTTATGGAGCAGCCATTTGTTAAAGATGAAGACAAAACTGTAGAGGAAGTTATTAAAGAGGCTATTGCAAAGATTGGTGAGAATATCGTTGTTCGTAGGTTTGTACGCTGGGAGCTCGGAGAGGAGTCCTGATAGCCATGGTGGTCCGCTCAGCGTATAGTTCTATACTTTTAAAATTGAGCGGCGAAATTTTGGCAGGTGAAAGGGGCTGGGGTTATTCTTCCCAGTCCCTTTTTTCTATTTTGAATATTATCGCCGCTTTGTGGAAAGAGGGTATTCGTATAGGTATCGTTGTGGGTGGTGGTAATTTCTGGCGTGGCCGTATGCGTGGAGACATAGGACTTGGACGTGTTGTTGCCGATCAAGTGGGTATGCTTGCCACTGTAATGAATGCCCTTGTACTTCAAGATAAACTTCGTCAGCTGCATGTAAAAACCCGTGTTATTGGTGCCATGGATTTTGGCAACTTTGCCCCTTCTATGTCCCCTGTAGAGGCTGCCAAACTCTATCGTGCTGGTGAACTTCTTATATTTGCCGGTGGCACTTCTAATCCATTCTTTACAACTGATACTGCAGCAGTGCTACGTGCCGCAGAAATAGGGGCAGAAGTTGTTATTAAAGGTACCAAGGTTGACGGTGTTTATGACAAAGATCCTACAAAATATCCAGATGCAAAAAGATATTCATCTATTAGTGTAGAAGAAGTTCTTGAGCGCAGACTTGAAGTTATAGATATGACTGCTGCCTCCCTGCTTAGAGATGTGGGCCTCAAAATGATAGTATTTAATATAGGGAAGCCTGAAAATCTCGCTAAAATTGTTGCGGGAGAAGATATTGGAACTCTCATATACTAATTGAGGAGGTGGCGGTAGTGAAGAACGATCCACATGTTAAGGAAGCAAGACAGCACATGCAGAAGACTATAGATGTTTTCAAAGAGGAGCTTGGTGGTATTAGGGCTGGTAGAGTATCTCCTACATTGATTGAAAAGGTAGAGGTTATGGCATATGGTCAACCCATGGAATTGAGACAAGTTGCCCTTATATCTGTACAAGGTTCTACTACACTTGTGGTACAGCCATTTGACCAGTCTACCCATGATGCTATTTTCAAAGCATTGGAAATGGCTAATCTTGGTGCCATGCCTACATCTGATGGTAGGGTTATTCGTCTAAACTTTCCACCAATGAGTCAAGAGCGTCGTGCCGAAATGGTGAAACTGGTGCACAAGTTTGCCGAGGAAGCTAAAGTTGCCGTTCGTAATATTCGTAGGGATCTTAATAAGAAAGTTGATGCTAAACAAAAAGATGGAGAGTATTCAGAAGACCAGGCAAGAAGAATAAAAGATGAAATTCAGAAAGTCACAGATGAGTTTATATCTAAGATTGACGATATGGTAAAACACAAAGAGCAGGAGATTATGGAGTAAGTGTGTACTACGAGATAACGACCTCTTGTGTCAACTGTGGAATTTGTGTGGCGGTGTGCCCTGTAGATGCAATAGAAGAAGGGGAGCACCGCCCTTTTATTAATATTGATGCATGCATTTTGTGTGATCTGTGCAGAAAAGAGTGTCCTATTTCCGGGGCTATTGTGGTGAAAAGTGATGAATAGAGACATGCTAAGAAAGTGGTGGTCTTTGATAAAAGAAACAGCCTTTCGTTCTTCCATTGGCGTAATATATGTTGCCATTGTCCTTGGAGCCGTTTTCCTTGGAGGGGAATACTTGTATGGTTTACTATCGTTTATGGCTCTAGTAACTGTCTATGAGATAGTTGATATGGAATTTAAGGGTAAAGAGTGGTGGAAGAAAGTTATATATGGAGCTGTAGGGGTTCTTTTGTGGCTTGTATTATATTTTGTGTCTCCTGAAGTGTTTCTTGCATTGTTATTTGTTATTTTCTTCCTTTGGTTCTTTGTATATGCAGTACTTTTGAAAAAAGAAGAAGAGGTGTTCTCATCTTCTTACTATATGTTCTTTTTCCTTATCGTGTATGTTCTTGTTGGTCTATATATAGGCATAGATTTATACGAGCATACAGGGAAGATGTTCTTTATGTCCTTGCTGGTTATGGTGTGGACATTTGATGTTTTTAGCTACGCCGGTGGTAAGACAATGGGAAAAACAAAGCTTGTTCCCACTATAAGCCCTGGTAAAACATGGGAGGGATTTATTACGGGCTGGTTATCACTGACAATACTTGAGGTGTTGCTATGGCTTTTCCATATTTGGAAGGTTGAGCCATATACACTGGGTATTTCTGTTATTCTTCTTGCTCCTATCCTCCTTACAGGGGACTTGGTGGAATCTGTTGTGAAGCGAAAGGCTGGTGTGAAGGATTCAGGTTTTATTATTCCTGGTCACGGAGGTATGTGGGATCGGATAGATAGCACTATTGCCGCATTTTACATTATGTGGTTACTTAAGTATTTAGAGCAGGTGATTGGCAGTGTCAGAATGTAAGCTGGCGATA
>JAADFF010000036.1 GCA_013153035.1 Dictyoglomota bacterium
CACAAAAGTTATGGTACACTAACATTAGAAAAGTTCCAAAAGTTGAGAGGACCACCTAAAAACAAAAAGAAGGAGGGGATAGGGATGTTTGGAAACACCATTAAGACCGGAGACTTCAAGGGAGAAAAGCATGTACCAACAATCAAGCTTCTTGGAGAACTGAAAAAGGGCGAACCTGTAGACATTGAGGTAAAGGTTGGAGAAGAGATTGCCCACCCCAACACTCCAGAACATCACATATCTTGGATAGAGCTCTACTTTGTAGATGAGACAAATAGGGCTATCCTTATTGGCAGAGTAGCATTCACAGAGCACGGAGCACAGGGTATCACAGTAGAGCCAAGAGCTGTATTTACTGCCAAGTTTGACAAACCCGGTACACTTGTTGCACTGTCTTACTGCAACCTGCACGGTGTTTGGGAAAACACACTGAAACTCGAGTTTTAATCACAAAGACCAAAAACAACAAAAAATAAAATAGGAGGTGACCGATTATGATCGTAATCGGACAGAAGTTTCCAGAAGTAGAGGTAAAAACAACACACGGAATGATGAAACTGCCTGAGGCATTTAAGGGCAAATGGTTCATACTCTTCAGTCACCCAGCTGATTTTACACCTGTTTGTACAACTGAGTTCTACGCCATGCAGAAGAGACTTGACGAGTTCAAGAAGCTCGGTGTCGAGGTTATAGGTCTCAGTGTAGACCAGGTATTCTCCCACCTCAAGTGGATGGAGTGGATTGAGGAGAAGCTCGGTGAGAAGATTGAGTTCCCCGTCATCGCAGATGACAGAGGTAACGTTGCCGAGGCACTTGGCATGATTCCAGAGGGTGCCACAATCACAGCCCGTGCAGTCTTTGTAGTAGATCCTAATGGTGTCATCAGGGCTATCGTTTACTACCCAGCAGAGGTAGGCCGTGACTGGGACGAGATTATCCGACTCGTTAAGGCACTGCAGACATCTGATGCCAAGGGCGTTGCCCTACCACACAAGTGGCCCAACAACGAGCTCATCGGCGACAAGGCTATTGTTCCTCCTGCAGGCACAGTTGACCAGATCAAAGAGCGTGAAGAGGCAAAGGCCAAAGGCGAGATTGAGTGCTACGACTGGTGGTTCTGCTATAAAGAGCTTAAATAACATACTCCATATACAAAACATATTAGGGGGCTTTATGCCCCCTTTTTTTCACAAAGGGAGGGGATAGATATGCCTTGCAAGAAGAAAAGCACAAAGAAAGAAGAACCTTGGAAAGCACCAGAGTTTTGCTTACCTGATAGCGAAGGCAATACCCACTGTCTAAAAGATTATCTCAAGAAAGGCTGGGTTGTTCTATATTTTTACCCTAAAGCCAATACAAGCGGATGCACCAAAGAGGCTATAGGATTCACCCAGCTGAAAGACGAGTTTGAAAAGCTCGGTGCCACCATTATAGGTGTCAGCCCCGATAAGCCTGAGAAGATAAAGAAGTTTATAGAAGACCATGACCTCAAGATACTACTGCTTTCAGACACTGAAAAAGAAGTGCTGAAAGAATACGGAGCATGGGGTAAGAAGAAAAACTATGGAAGGGAATATGAAGGTGTTATTAGAAGCACTTTTATTATAAGTCCTGATGGCATGGTAGTAAAGTCGTGGAAAAATGTCAAGGTCAAAGGACATATGGAAAAAGTCCTTGAGACACTGAAGAAACTGGTGGAGGAATATGAAGGATAAAAACTACAAGGTTGTTATACTTGATGGATTCACAAATGAAGAAATCTCTCAGATTGTAAAAGCCATAAAACCCATGTTTCAGGGGCGGGATATTATCTTTGCCCGCCCCACATTTCACACAAATAAGTGGACAGTTGAGAAACTTATAGAGGTATTACACGAGGAGATAGAAGAGCATAAGTGTAATTAGATGTCACAAACTTATCTTCACCTCCGTATATATACATGGAGGTGAAGATATATGAAGACAATTAAACAATTTGGATTATTCGTATTAATAACGGCAACTATTCTCATGATTATGCCTTCAACTAGTTTCGGTTTTACCTCAACCTCAGGTTGGTTAGACTGTCCTTTTGGAGAACATAACGACCATTATCCAGGAAAGTGCAGAAGATATATAGACACAGACCATGATGGTATATGTGACCACTCAGAAGCTCCACCTGAAATTAGAGGATATACATACCCTGATACAGGAATATTTCTACTATTAAAGATAGAAACATCTACCATATGGAATGCTCAATTCTCAAACGGCAAACTAGTAGCATATTCTAGTATTTCAACTGATGTACCACCATTCATAGATCCTACCGTAAACAGAACAATGGTTCCTCTAAGATTTGTAGCAGAAAACCTCAACCTTAAAGTAGACTGGAACAACAAAACCAGAGAAATAGTTATCACATCCTCTATAGAAAATATCAAGATCATTATGCATATGCCCATTTCAGAGGCACAACAACATGGCCCATACCTTGTGTATCCAGGCAGTCCCATAGTAGAACTATATCAAAATGGAAATATATCCAAATTGAATCTTACAAATCTAAATGGTAAAAACATGGGAATTCCATTTATATACCAATCTAGAACATTTGTGCCCTTAAGATTCGTATCAGAAATTTTTGGAGCAAATATTCAGTGGTATCCAGACACCCGATCTATAACAATAGTAAGGGGGGAACAATAATGAATTTAGGAAGATGGCTACCCTCTTTTACCCTCATAATCGCAATTTTAACAATAACCATTTTATTCATCCAACCAACATTTGCGTGGGATGACTGCCCATTTGGCGAGACTAATGACACATATCCTGGGAAATGCCCTCATTATATAGACACCAACCACAACGGTATATGCGATCATTCGGAACCAGCCCCTGCTAACAATATCGGTACCCAGGACACAAATGTAAGCCAAAGTAAATCCGCATCCTCTTCAAGCGTTAACTTCTTTATTGCAACAATTATAGGAATCTTCATAGTAGCTACCGCAGAAATATTAAGAAAAAAGAACAACAGAATCGTATGCTGGTGTCTTAATGTAATATTAGCAATAGGTTTTCTACTATCCGGTATATCCGGCCTTATGCTGTTAATATCTCCATCACGAATATACGGTAATGCACATATTGCATCATCGACTATCATCTTCGTCGTAGGAATATATCATATTTATAGACACCTATCTTACTACCGAAATATTCCCAAGGTGCCATGAGCTAGGGCTTATGGCACCTCTATTCCCCATTTATTAACAGGAATATTAATATCTGCTCCTCTATCTTTGAGACATCTAATCAAGAAAAAGAAAGAATCATCAGGTAATCTTGTTCTTATACGCACAAGATACCTATCCCCCTCTACATGCTCTATGAACTCAACAATATCCCTTACACTACCTACAATCTCTTTACGAATCTCTACACCGCCCCTGTATGCCCTCACACTACCAATACCACCCTGAGAGCATCCACATGTTGTCAGTTCAAAGTCTACCCGCATATATACCACCTCCTACTTGAAGATGGCTATAAACCCCTCCTTCAGTAGTGGAAAGGCAATAATAACAAGAAGAATACTGGCAACCACTTCAAGATATGGCAGTATCTTACCCTTTGCCTTTTTCACAAATCTAATGTTGCCAACGATGTAGGCAAGTATAGAAAGTCCCCAGAATGGAACAGAGAAGATAATGTTGTAAAGAAGAAGGAGCAAAAACTGAAGCACAGGAGAAGAGGTGTACGAAGCAAGTTTCAAACTAAAAACAATATACGGCCCCATAGAGCACGGAAGCAGAAGAAAAGATAGAATAACACCCACTACATAGCTACTACCCGGTGATGTGGCTTTTTCTAAATATGCCCTAATGGTGCTCTTTTCACTTTCTGGTGTAAGCCCTCTGCTACCACGAAACGCATCAAGAATGGCAAGCACGGCCAATATACAACCGGCACCACCTATTATCAGATTGAGCCACGGGATAACACCTGGTGGCAAGAGTCGGTATCCCCACAAGAGAGCCCCACCAAGAGTCATATAACCTGTAATAATACCCAGTGTAAAGGCCAGTCCACTTTTCAGTGCCTGAACAGGACTACCCTTAATAATGTTCAGTGTAAGCATAACCAGTAAAGCATTAATGCAACACGGATTAACAGAATCGGCCAGCGCAAGACCCCAGAGTGATAGCCAGAAATCCATAACATCCACCACCTTGTTTATATAAAAGCATGTTTCTTAACTCACTTTGAGTATACCCGATTTGGGTAAAGTAGGATAGACTAAAGTTAGGAGATAATATATCTCCTAAACTACTAACTTGGAGGTGCCTAAGATGGCAGAAGTAAAATTTAGAGTATCGGCAAATTTAATTGGTAAGTTTACAGTGGAGGGAAAAATCAGAAAACACACACTAACACTTGATGAACCTGCAGATCTTGGCGGAGACGACAAAGGACCCAATCCTGTAGAGCTAATACTCCTTGCACAGGCTGGATGTATTCTCATGGTAGGAAGAGTTGTGGCAATGGAAATGGGCATTACCATCAACAGCTTCAAAGTTGATGTTGTAGGTGTACTGAACCCTGAGAAATTCATGGGCAAACCCACCGAAGACAGGGCAGGATTCAAAGAAATCACATTAAAGGTATATATAGATGCCGACGCAGACAGAGATACACTCAAGAAATGGTTAGAAATAGTAGAAGAAAGATGTCCGGTAAAAGATAATCTTGTCAATCATACACCTGTAAAAGTAGAACTTGCATAGCAACCTTCCCTTAGGCAGAACCGCAAATGCGGTTCTGCCTTTTGTCAACCAAACCAGTGATAGCCAAAACAAAAAGTGGGGGCATCATGCCCCCCGAATAAAAAACAAGAACCTTAGAGGTGATGCCTCAGCAGGTATAGTGCAGGTGATGAAGCAGTTTCAAAAGCTCTGCACTTAGCACATGGAGGTTTTTCCGCAAACACTGAGATAACTCTGTAGATGGTTTTATGTTGTCTTCATCTACCCCTATAAGATAAAACACTTTTCTGGCACCGGCAATCTCTGGCATGGTTTTTTCAAGCAGCTCAAGACTGTCAATAACACCTATCATATGGGCATGTTTCATAGAAGCCTCAAGTTTTTTCACATCTTTAG
This sequence comes from Dictyoglomota bacterium, assembly GCA_013153035.1. Classification (GTDB taxonomy): domain Bacteria; phylum Coprothermobacterota; class Coprothermobacteria; order Coprothermobacterales; family JAADFF01; genus JAADFF01. The sequence goes on from JAADFF010000036.1 coordinate 5,151, forward strand.
CCGACATGGGCTTTGCTTTCCCACATGTGAAATTCTCACCTACCACGGCATCAACAAACACTAGTGTGTCCTCACCGCTGTAGAAATGCGGAAGCCGTAGAACATCAGTATGTAAAAAAACTCCTTTGGCATACTCAGGCATAAGCCCATCCATATACTTGTACAAATGATAGCCTATGCCCTCATCACCCATTACATCGTTACCCAAAAACACAACAAGAATCACGTCTATTCCTCCCTAATAAGGTGAACACTACAAGATATACACGGGTCATATGCCCTTGGCACCATTTCAAGATACTTTACAAGCTCATCATCGTCTATATCAGGATTTTCTAAAAGAACCCCCTCTGCCATCTTCTGGGTATCCCTATGCATAATATTGAAGTTGTAGGCAGTAGGAGTAACAAGGTCGGCAAACACAACATTACCATCATCGTCATACTCTACAGTGTAGGAGATAATACCTCTGGGTGCCTCTGTAATAGCTACTCCTCTACCGGCCTTTGGTTTAACCTCTATCCTATCGTTGTCAAGGGGCATGTCAAGAAGTTTTCTCAGCACCTCCAGAGAGGCATCGACAAAGTAAAGAAGCTCTATGGCCTGTGAAAGGTTGTTATAGAAAGCATTGTTAAAACGAAGCTTTCCACTCTCCACAAGCTCTTTATAAATCTTCAAAGATTCACCCCAAAGGGTATCACCATTTAGTGCCAAACGGGACAAGGCACCTACCATGAACTCCTTACCCTCAAGATACGCAAACTTGGCAAACGAATGGGAGACTGGTTTTTCTATAAGATATTCTCTATACTGCTCTACAGGAAATTCCACCCCACTTGTAGAGACAACAACCTCGCCAAAGGCATCAAACTCATCTGTTTGTTTCAGTGCCACATGGTTGTACTCACTATCAAGATACTTCGGCATCTGGAGCGAAGCCAGTATATCTATGGCAACCTTGGCAGTATCTCTAATCTCTTCAAGCTGTCTATATGCCTTATCCATTTCTTCCCTGGTGGGTATCTTTCCAAAGCCACCTACTACAGCATTTTCCTGATGAATCTCTCTACCGCCAACCATAGCCTGAATGTAGTTGGCAACCTTCTTCATCATAAGCCCTTTTGTAACTTCTGTTCCATACTTATCGGCCATAGCTATGGCATCGGGATAACCCAAGAAATCAGGCAAGGCAAGTAAAAACACATGAAGAGAATGGCTCTCAATAAAAGAGGCATACACAAGGAGCTTTCTGAGCAGTTTGGTAAGCGTGCCAACCTCGATATCAAATGCCCTTTCTGTAGCCATGATAGATGTCAGCTTATGAGAGGCCGAGCATATGGCACATATACGGCTATACATATCAGTGGCAACATCATAGGGTTTACCTCTGGTGATATATTCGAAGAACCTTGGTCCCTCAACAAGCCTTAAAACTGCCTTGACATTTGTTCCCTCTCTGTATACCTCTATCATACCCCTACCCTCTACACGGGCAAGGTGTTCAACAGTTATTATTTTCTTCTGTATCTTCCCCACTTTACTCACCTCTCACCAGAGATTTAAACTTCTCAAGAATCTCCTGACTATGTCCACCAAATACCTTCATACGCTTTATGGCCTCAAGCGGATCTACCCCGTTTTTCTCCATCATCTTTGCCATGGCATCTACACGTTGAATCTCTCTAATAGGACCACGGCAGCCCATACATGGAAGCCCCAAAGATGGACATCTTGCTCCACAACCGGCAACGGTGAATGGACCAAGACACGGTTTGCCCTCCTCTATGACAACACAGGGATTACCCTTTTGTCTGCACTCTTGACATACGGGAAAATCTTTCTGCTCGGGCCAAGTAGACCATATAA
>JAADFF010000031.1 GCA_013153035.1 Dictyoglomota bacterium
GTTCTTCCAATTTTTCTTTAATAAGTTTTATGTGTTTGCTAGTTTCTTCTATATCCTCAACTTGACCGTCGATAAGTGCCCTATCATGATGTACTCTATAGGAACTACCTAAGACTTTAAGTTTTCCATTTTCTTCTTTTTGAGCTACTATTGCGGCCATTTTTCTTGTGCCAACATCTATGGTAAAAATAATATCTTCCACTGTATCCACCTCCGCTAATTAAATGATACTGGAAAAAGTTAGTAAATATACTATGGCTTATGCATAACATTTGCGTTTTTATTAAGTGCGCTCTATGCCTCTTTGCATATTCATACTTTGTTATAAAATAGTTTTGACATCATAAATGGAGGGGGATGATTGTATGGCACCTATTATCCGTGCCCCACGAGGGGTAAAACTGCATGCGAAGAGTTGGCAGCTTGAGGCTCCGCTGAGAATGATTATGAACAATTTAGATCCAGAAGTGGCAAAGGATCCCGCTAATCTTATTGTTTATGGTGGAACAGGTAAAGCTGCTAGAAATTGGGAATCTTTCTATGCTATTGTTGAAACTTTGAAGAACATGAATGAAGATGACACATTGCTTGTTCAGTCTGGTAAACCTGTTGCCGTTTTCAAAACACACGAGTGGGCACCTCGTGTACTCATTGTAAACTCAATGCTTGTGCCTAAATGGGCAAACTGGGAATATTTCCGTGAGCTAGAAGAAAGAGGACTTATTATGTATGGTCAGATGACAGCTGGAAGCTGGATCTACATCGGTACACAGGGTATATTGCAGGGAACATATGAAACATTCTATGGTGCTGCCAAGAAGTACTTTGGTGGTGATTTGACTGGTAAAGTTATTCTTACGGCAGGTCTTGGTGAGATGGGTGGAGCCCAGCCACTGGCAGCAACTATGAATGGTGCTGTTATGCTTGCTGTGGAGATTGACCCACGAATGATTAAGAGAAGAATAGATACTGGTTATCTTGACACCTGGACCGATAATCTTGATGAAGCTTTAAGACTTGTTGAAGAGGCCAAAAAAGACAAGAAGCCGTTGTCTGTTGGTTTGCTTGCCAATGCCGGTGATGTGTATCCAGAGCTTATCAAGAGAGGCTGGATTCCCGATATTGTTACAGACCAGACAGCAGCCCACGATCCACTGAATGGTTATATTCCTGCTGGCATGACCATAGAAGAGGCTGCTGAACTAAGAAGGAAGGATCCAGAGACATATATGAAAAAAGCTGCAGAAACTGTTGTGAAGCATTGGGAAGCTGTCCTTGAGATGAAGAGACAGGGAGCTATAGCCTTTGAATATGGAAACAATATTAGAAGATTTGCATATGACAATGGTGTTGAAAATGCATTTGATGTTAAGGGGTATGTGCCGGAGATTATTCGCCCACTATTTGCAGAGGGTAGTGGTCCATTTAGATGGGTAGCACTGTCTGGTGATCCCAGAGATATTTACGAGACAGATAGAGCGATATTGGAGCTGTTCCCTGAAGATGAGCATCTTCACACATGGATTAAGATGGCCCAGAAGAAAGTTCATTGGCAGGGACTGCCAGCTCGTATATGTTGGCTCAACCACGGACAGAGAGATAAGGCTGGTCAGATCTTCAATTGGCTAGTGAAAAACGGAAAGGTTTCTGCTCCCATTGTTATAGGAAGGGATCATCACGATACCGGTTCTGTCGCCAGCCCATATCGAGAGACAGAGGCTATGCTTGATGGCTCTGATGCCATTGCGGACTGGCCTATCCTTAATGCCCTGCTTAACACTTCCAGTGGTGCCACATGGGTGTCTGTCCATCATGGTGGTGGTGTTGGTATTGGATATAGTATACATGCAGGTGTTGTCATTGTTGCAGATGGTAGTGACCTTGCAGCCAAGAAATTGAGAAGGGTGTTGTGGAACGACCCAGGTTTGGGTGTTGTGCGCCATGCTGATGCTGGATATGATATAGCCAAAGAAACTGCAAAGAAGAATCGTATATGGATGCCAATGCTTGAGAGGGAGGAGGAGAAATAATATATGAAGCTTGTCGAATGTGTGCCTAACTATTCAGAAGGACGTAGAAAAGAGGTCGTTGAGGAAATTGTAAAGGCTATTGAAAGCGTTGATGGTGTTAAGGTTATAGACTGGTCTATGGATGCTGATCATAATCGTAGTGTTGTTACCTGTATTGCACCTCCAGAAAAGGCAGTTGAGGCTATGCTGAGGGGAGCCGAGGTTGCTGTAAAACACATAGACCTTAGACATCATCAAGGTGAACATCCTCGGTTAGGGGCTGTTGATGTGGTACCTTTTGTACCTCTTATGGGAGTTTCTATGAAAGATTGTGTAGAACTTGCGTACGAATTTGGACAGAAATTGTGGGAGACATTGAAAGTGCCTGTATACTTTTATGCCGAGGCTGCTAAAGAGCCACATAAATATAGACTTCCCGATATACGCAAGGGTGAATTTGAGGGACTGGCAGAGAAGATGAAAGATCCTAAATGGCATCCCGATGTTGGTGAACCTCAACCTCATCCTTCTGCTGGTGCTACTGTTACTGGTGCAAGGCAATTCCTCATTGCATACAATGTATATTTAAATACCTCAGATGTGAAAATCGCAAAGAAGATAGCTAAGGCTGTAAGAGAATCTTCTGGTGGATTGAAAAATGTCCAAGCTAAAGGTGTGTTTATCGAGGAAAGAGGTCTTGCACAAGTTACTATGAATATTCTCAATTTCAAGAAAACCCCTATTCCCAAGGTATTTGAGCTTGTTAAAAGAGAGGCCCTCAGATATGGGGTACTACCTGTAGAGAGTGAGATTATAGGGCTCGTGCCTCTTGATGCATTAGTGGGAGTCTTTAAATATTATTTACAAGCACATGGGTTTAAGAGAGAGCAGATACTTGATGAAATGGTATACCGAACACTGCTTAGTTCTGAGGAGGATGACACAAAGTGATAGCCATACACTCAGATCATGTTGTATCGCCTAAAGATAGTGGTATTGGCTATGACATACTCAGTGGATATATCGTTATTGAAGGGGAGAACATCAAAGATGTTCTCCCCTCTTTGCCTGATAGCTTTGATGGCAAGGTATATGACTTTGGTAAAAGCATTATTATGCCTGCTATTGTAGAGCCCCACACCCATGCTATATTTGGCGGTGACAGGGCATCAGAGTTTCACATGCGTATGCAAGGAGCATCCTATGTGGAAATTGCCAAGGCAGGTGGTGGTATACTGTCTACCATGTCAAAGACAAGGCAGGCATCAGATGAGGAACTTGCTTCACTTTTAAAAAAGCGTCTGGATATTTTCTTGAAAAATGGTGCCCTAACTGTAGAGGTCAAGTCTGGTTATGACCTAACCCATGAAGGTGAGATTCGCCTCCTAAAGATTATCCGCAATACGGGTGCTTGGCATGATGTAGATGTGTATGCCACATATCTTGGTGCTCATGCTGTTCCCAAAGACAGGGATAGAAACGATTATATAGAAGAGATTGTAGGTAGAACACTTCCAGAGATAAGAGAGAAGGAACTTGCCGATTTTGTAGATGTTTTTTGTGATGAGACAGCTTATAATGTGTCTGAAGCATTGAAAATATTTACCAGAGCTAAAGAACTGGGATTCGCCATTAAAGTTCATGCCGAAGAGCTAAAACATACTGGAATATCTAAAGAGGCTGCTAAGCTTGGGGCATTGTCTGCCGACCATCTTATCAAGGTTGAGAGAGAAGACCTTACGGTGATGAAAGAGCATGGCACTATTCCTACACTTTTACCTCCAACTGTCTATCTTTTGAAAGAAGATTTAACTCGTACACTAAGATTACTTGATGAGATAGGCATGCCATTCGCCATGGCAACCGATTTCAATCCTGGTAGTAGTCCTGTTATTTCTACTTGGACGATGGTAGATATAGCTATCACGAGATTTGGTATTCCGCTTGAGCGTATTATCCCTGCTATTACTATCATGGCTGCCAGGGCACTGGGACTGAGCGATAGAGGACAGGTAAATGCAGGTAAAAAGGCGTATCTTATAGCCCTTGAAGTCGATAACTTAGAATACCTGGGATATCTGTTTGGTGTGTCTCCTGTAAAGGCTGTCTTTAAAGGAGAACATATTGTGTATGAACATGAGGATAGTAATGTATGGATTTAGTGCCTTTATATTTTCGTAGTGTTATTTCTATTGCCGATGTTGTGGGAAACAATCGTTGTGTGGTTTGCGGTGCGGCTGGGGATGTTTTTTGCCAGTCGCATTTTCTGTTTTTTCAGGAAAATACAGATTTTTCATCTGATAAGCACTGGTGGTTTTGGTATTATTCAAGTAAAGCTCGTGAGATTATTTTAGATATAAAAAAGCATAAACAATTTCGTGTGGCTTACAGACTGGGACAGTATATGGGTCTTTATCTGAAAAATACAGAGGCTAGCCAATATTTTCAGCACATTACATATGTTCCCCACCATAGTAAAGAGTTTAAACAAACAATGTTTTCCATGCCTTTCTTGATTGCTATGGGGATATCCGATATTATGGAAAAACCTATTATTCATCTGTTTGTTAAGACAAAAACTCATTCACAGCACATACTGTCTGCGGATAAGAGAAGAAACAATTTAAAAAACGTGTATAATATAAATAGAAAGGTTCCAAAAGTTGGAGGACCTGTTTTAATTGTGGATGATATTGTTACAACAGGTAGTACTCTAAAGAGCCTGAAAAATCTTGCTGTTGGTTATGGTATAAAAAAACTATATACTATAACCTTGGCAAGAACACCGAAATGGAGTGATGTGATATGAATGCTGTGAGTGAGAAAGATCTTGAGAGGATACTGAGGGAAAAAGGACTGAGGGTATCTAGTCACCGTCTTTATATTCTCAAGTTTCTTATGGAAAATCGCATACACCCAACAGCTGATGATATCAAAAAGGCAATGGATAAACAAGGTTATCGTATATCTCTGTCTTCTGTGTACAACATTCTTAATTCCTTTGTTGAGAGAGGTATTGTGCAGGAGCTCCTCATTGAAGATGGAAGCGTGAGATATGATATCAATACTTCACCTCATGCCCACTTCAAGTGTATTAAGTGTGGTAGGGTATACGATATTGATGTTGATATCATGCCTGTGCTAAAGGCTACAGCTACTGCCGATGGACATGAGGCAATTACAGGCCAGCTGATTATCTACGGTGTATGTAAATACTGTAAAGAGGAATCATCTAAAAATTAAAGAGGGGGATTCATCCCCCTCTTTTTATCATCTATGCGTTTTTAAATAGTATGCGATGTCGGCGACTCTTCTGTTTTCCTTGACATCGTGGACTCTAATAATGTGTGCTCCTCTGTCTACAGCCAATGTTGTTAGTGCTAAAGTGCCTTCCAGTCTTTCCTCTGGTGGAATGCCATCAAGTATCATGCCGATCATTGATTTGCGAGATGCTCCTATTAGTATAGGTCTACCGTACATGAGCATACCCTCTATCTGATTAAATATATCGACATTATCCTGGAGTCTCTTTCCGAAACCAATACCAGGGTCTAATATAATGTTTTTCTCGTCTATACCATGTGTGATAGCGTAATCAATCCGCTCTATAAAGTATTCGTGTAATTCCTTGATAAAGTTGTCATAGTGTGGGTTTTTCTGCATATTTCTTGGAGTGCCTTTAATGTGCATGATAATAACGGGTACATTCCACTCAGTAGCTACCTTTACCATGTTCTCATCAAATCTTAGCCCACTAATGTCATTGATAATATCAGCTCCAGCCTTTAGCGCTTCTTCTGCTACCTTAGCCTTATATGTATCTATTGAGATAATAATATCTTTGCTAACTTCTTCTCTAATTGCTCTTATGGCAGGAATAACCCTGTTCAGTTCTTCTTCCAAAGATACGGGATCTGCTCCCGGTCTTGTTGATTCGCCACCTATGTCCAAAATATCGGCTCCATTTTCTATCATTTGTTTGGCAGCGGTTACTATTTCTTCAAGAGCTTGCTTTCTGCTACCTGAGAAGAAGGAATCAGGAGTTGTATTAATAATACCCATAATAAGTGGTTTGTTAAACGACAGAATGCCATGTGGTGTAGTCATGGGGTCTGGTATGACAGGTTTTTCCAAAATAGTTACAATCTCTTCGCCTATCTCTTTCAATCCCCAATAGGGCATGTAGGCCAGTTTTTCCTTTAGGTATCTATAGTGTCTTGGTGTTCCAAGTAGAAGAACATCAGAAGCTTCAATCTTACAATTGATAGCGTTTCTGTGAACGATGGCATCTCCGCCCAGTGCTAACATTTCTTGTTTAATGATGTTGGCAGCGGCTGGGACAAGATCATACAGTTTTATAGGCACGATTTTCCCTTTGGCTGTAAAAATAGAGATCGTTGATAAATCTGCACCGACATTTTTTACCTCTCTGGCAATGTCGGTGATAGAAGATAACATTTGCACTTTACTCTTTATGCTGTCCAAAATCCATTCCCCCTTTCCCATATCACTGATGCGTACGCCTGATGGTTGTGGATGCTTTCCATACTTTCTACTTCTACACTAAACCATTTAATACGCTCATCATTGATAAGCATGGTGGCAACATCTCGGGCCACATCTTCTACAAACTTGGGATTGTCATAAGCATATTCTGTCAGGTGTTTTTCATCAACCCTTTTGAGAAGTGCATATAATCCATGGCTTGCTCCTTTTTCGGCTATTTCAATAAGTTCTTCTAACCATACAATCTTTGTGCTTTTTACAGTGATATCTACAAATGCCCTTTGATTATGAGCTCCATACTTGCTTATGGCCTTAGAGCAAGGGCAAAGCGTATGGACCGGTACCTTTACCCCAGTAAGTATGGAGAATGTGTTGCCTTTCAAGATAGCCTCTATGTGGGCATCGTAATTCATGTAAGATGGTTTTCCAGAGACTGGGGCCTTTTTGCGTATGAGAAAAGGAAAGAATATTTCAATGTGAG
>JAADFF010000003.1 GCA_013153035.1 Dictyoglomota bacterium
ACATATCTGACAGCATGGGCCTTTTCTACACAGATACAGGCAAGATATACACCATTGACGAAGATGGCAAAGTGAAACAGCTAAGCATAGAAGGAAACAACATTATCAAAGTGGTAAAAGGAAAAAGCCATGTCTATGTTATTACTCAAGACGGCGACAAAAATGCCTTCTACCTCTACGACATAGACAGCACCGGCACACCCCACAGTCTTCTAAGCAAAGTTCAGGCCGAGCCCCAGCTATCTATTCATCCGTTTTTCAGCTGGCATCTGCAAACAGATGCCACAGAAACATACGAAAACAGCATGTTTAAGATAGACCGCTCAGGTGGTGTATGGCATGTAAAAGCTGTCCCCAAAGGGCTATCTATATATGCATTTGCATCTACCGACTACAACCATGCACTGGCACTTCTGATAAAAGATGGTAAGGTCATATTCACCAAGGAATTTCACAGTGATTTTTCCCGCATCTACTCAGAAAACAATCAAGGAGTTGTATATAGTCTGCTGATGTTTGGCACAGGAGACATGCCCGGCACATTCATGTATATAGCCATCAAATAGTGCTGGCCACTTTCATATAGGGAGGGGGACATGCGCCCCCTCTTTTTTATTTGCTTATATAAAAACTTGCCTCGTCGTATATGCCATCTCCATCATTATCTAAGGCAAATACATCTATAAGGTAGCCTTTTATTGTGGTACCAGTGTAGAACAACTCCCCATGATCTTCTTTGAAGTTGCCATAATCAGCAGATACGCCAAAGTCACCAAGCCACGACATAAATATCTCTTTCATCTTGGCACTGTCTATGGCCTTATCATAGGATTTCCACTGCACCTTGATAAATCCCTGCTTTTTAGGAAACAGTACATCAAACTCTTCACCTGTCAAAGTCACTCCACCATCTGCAACCAACTTCTTTTCAAGGCCAAGATATAGTTCTTTCATTAGCGGATAATAAGATATATCTGGCATCTTCTGTATAACCTTATCCATGGGTTGATTTGTCTTCTTACACACGGCAACATATCCATCTCCGTCGGTTCCCAGCGCCAAACCATCACCACTGATATATGAGACAACACTATCTTTATCTCGTGTTTTTAGCATCACACACAGGGGATACCCCTCCACGATAGGCATATGGATCTCATCAAACGTCAGCATAGATGCCCCCAAGTTTTTCACGGCATCTACTGCCTCAGGTAAAACGGCCTTTACAGTTTTCACATCGGTAGCTGTCGCCTGCTCTGTCTGTGAGGATGTAGACCCCCCAGAAGCGGTATTTTCCACACCGGTAGTAGAAGCAGTATTAGTACCTCCCCCCTGCATGCCACACCCTGTCAAGACGACACCAAAAATCAGAAGCAAAACAACAACCTTTATAAATGTTTTCATAAAAACACCTCCTAGCTTTTCATCATATCACCAACATGTGCTTTACATTATATAATATATATGATATTCACATAACATAGGGGGCACATCATGAAAAAGATAAAGACTTCGGTTATCTTACTAATTTTTCTCGCCCTTTTGCTGTCCTCATGTGGCAGCCCTACAACCACAAACAAGAGCATTGCCCTTCGCTTAACTCCTGACTTTGAAAAAGGTGCCTATATACTCACTGTAGAAAAAGAGGGTAACACGGCCACCATCACAGAGAATCTCTACCCTCTGCCCATGCTGACACCTTCTCTGACATCTTATGCTCTACTTGATGGCAAGGTTGTATATCTGGAGGGTATATCCCAGAAACAAGATACAGAAGAGCGCTACACCACTCCAAACATATATAACATTCACATAAAGACCTATAACATAGACACGGGAACCACATCTGTAATGTTGTCGGCGACATATACAGATGCCTATTTATACAAACTCGGAAACAAACTTCTATTTGTCGGGTCCACCAAGAGACACATACAAGGCTGCATGTTACATGGTAGAACACCACAGTGTAAAGACATCTTCTCTACAGCTAAAGACATCTATACGCCATATATAGATGTCTTCCCCACACCTACGGGGCTATGGGTTCACTACGACGATAACATAGCACTTTTTGATGGCAATATAAAGACATTCTCATACAAACTGTGGAATGTAGGGCACTTCAGGGAATATATTGTGGGAACCAACAGAAACTCTTCTGTCATACTGTCACCAACGGGTCAATCATGGGTATTTACAAATACAAGCTCTGTAAGACCATCATATGCTATAGGAGATAGTGCCATAGCCATCTCATATGTACCACAGGGAGACAGCCTTATCCATATCATCATATGGACTGACAAAGTCACTACCGATGACATAACACTTCCTATACATGAAAATGTCGTCTTAGAGTTTACGGGAAGCACACTGGCAGTATCTCCTATCACAGGACCATCTATAACACTGACAGTAGACAAGCATGGCAACATCGTAGACAAGCACATACCTACAGAATACACACTACCAGTGAAAGTTGTACATAAAAGATCCACCGAAGGAGATAAGGTCTTTTACATAGAAAGAGCGGGAAAACTAAGCCACATGTATACATGCCACAGTCCTATGTGTACAGGAGCTTACCTATCATATACATCTACCATGGCAAAGTATATTATTGCCGATGACATGGATAACAAGGGCATTATATATCTCTATACCATTTCATTTTCTGGTGATGTATCGTCAGAAACAATATACACAAAGGAAAATAGCGATGTTCTCTATGGAAAGAAAGTAGGTAGTGGCATGTGGATTGTATTAGGTAGTCTGGAATATCCACCTAAATACCCACTAACATTTGTTTACCTTACCCAAAGTGGTGAGGCTGTGCCGTATACAGAGAAATATCTCGGTGACACACCACCCATATACGAAGACTGGCTCTCTCTAAACATAAAGGCATCAGCCCAAGGTAGTCTGTGGGTGCAAACCAGTAGTCAAACAATGGTGTTATATCCCTCTGGCGAGCATCATTTCTTCAACATAGCAGGAAGCGACCTTATACCCTATAAAGACGGCGTGCTTACATCAATACGCACAGGTGGAGGCAAATTCAATACAAGGTGGCACCTTGCATATATCACGGGCAACGGTATACAGTGGCAAACACAAAATTTCCTGAAAGGTTATATACTGGGCTCCAGTGCCACCCCCAACGACATATGGCTAAAACTTATAAAAGACAAGATATATGCACTGTACATGGAAAACAGCACACTATATCTACTCACACTTGACAGCACGGGACATGTATCTAAAGAGAAAGTATCAACACTACCCACGGAAAAACACATAACCTATGGCATAGTGCCAGAAATCAATAAAAATATGCTTACCATCGTAGCAGAGAAGGATGACACAGAACATAAAGATTTTGAACTATACAACATTGCCATAGCAAGAATAAGAGTATTAGATGGCCAATTTCAGGTAAAAACATTGGTGCCCTATATAATGTGGTTTCATTAGAAAAAGCACACAGGATAAGATATATGACCTCTTGCTCCAAAGCATCAAAAAGCAAATGGGGAGAGCATACGCTCTCCCCACTATCTTAAAAATAATACTTTTTTACTTTATCTCACCTGCAGCCTTCAAGGCCATACGAGATGTCAGAGGACCAATAATTTCGTGGAATATGGTTGCACCAATCGTCACACTAACGATAAATGCACCATAGTGCTGAAATTCTGGCTTAGAAGCAAAGAGAAGGGCAAGACCTACCACAATACCGCCCTGTGGCACAAGACCACCGGCAGTGTATTTCTTTATCTTGTCATCGGCACCTGCAAGTGTTGCACCTACAAAGACGCCAAGGAACTTACCTGTGATACGAAGAGCGGCAAACAGCAGAGCTACTAAAACTGCTCCTCCAAGAACAGAGAAGTCCAGCTTCAAACCGGATACAACGAAGAACACTATAAACACCAACTCCATAACATGGTCGGTGACGGCAAATACCTGATTCTTACGGGCACACCAGTTAACAATAACGGCACCTGTCGTCATGATAGCCATAAGACTATCTACATCTAAAATCTGACCTAAACCAAAGACTAAAAATAGCATACCCAAGACAACAGGTAACATCATGGCATCTTCATCTTGACCCTCTACTAGCGTAACCATATACTTAAAGACAATACCACCAAGGAAACCAACGGCAATGGAAAGCAAAATATCCTTTGTTGGATCGAGAATCAAAGCAGACACCCTAATAGGGGCACCGCTGAGAAGAACAGCTGATATAGCCATGGCTATAGAAAAGTTGATGATACCCAAAGCATCGTCAAATGCGGCAATCATCATAATCATAGAAGACACTTCACCGCGGGCTTTATACTGTTTCATAACGGCTAGTGTGGCCGATGGGTCTGTTGGAGATGCTAATGCACCCATGACAAGGGCAAGAGCAAGGTCTACCCTCCAACCAGCATGAAACATATTTGTATAGTGGAAAAACAGGTAAAGTCCTGTAATAACAGCAATAAAGGCAAATTCTGCCTCAAACACTGTAATATATGCCACATTTTTACCCAGTCTTTTTATGGCATCTATGGCAAGTGAACCACCAACCTCAAATGTGATGATAGCCAGTGTGAGATTGGCAAGCACTGTACTACTCTGAACAAATGCTCCTTCTATGAGCTTGATATGAAATACATGCTGCATAGTAAAAGGGTTAAGAAGTAAACCGGCAAATATATATCCTGTTACACGAGGTAGTCCTATCTTATTGGCCAGTATTCCCAAAAGATAACCAGTAAGAATTATTATAGCGACTTCTAATATTACGCTTTCCATATCGCTCACCTCCCCTATCCTTTAAGCACATAACTATGATAATACCACTACTTGCAAAAATAAGGAAGTTTATATGTCTACCACCAACATAAAACAAGTGTTGTATAATAAACAAGCCACGGGGGAGCTTCCGTAAGGAGGCTGAGAGGGGCACGGTCCCGACCCCTGGAACCTGATCCGGGTAATGCCGGCGTAGGGAGTGGCACGAGACAGACATCTGCCCCGTGCCCTCCCCGGAAAGGGGAGGTAGTATGAAAAAACATATTGGGTGGTTGCTTGCGCTGATAACAGGCGTAGTGTTACTAACATTGCCCGTTTGGTGGGTCTCATTACTTGGCTTCGCACTTGTCGTTGTATCGTCCACAGTGCTGTTCAGAGATAACCACCTCATACTAAGAATTCTTGCCTTTTTTATGTTTATACTCTTATGGTGGGATATCACCAGCCATCTACACCTAATGCAGCCGTACATACTACCGTCTCCCAGTGATGTATGGCATATCATCGTGTCCCAGCATACAATCATAGCTAAACACCTCTGGTATACACTGTCTATCTCCTATGTTGGTCTTCTACTATCTCTGCTTTTCGGCACGCTACTGGCCATTATCATGCATGCCATAAGACCACTGGAAGATTTGCTTTATCCACTCATGGTCTTGTCTCAGGCAACACCAACCATAGCCGTTGCACCACTCATCATCTTATGGTTTGGTTTTGGCAGAGGACCGAAAATTGGCGTTGTTGTGTGGGTAACATTCTTCCCCATCACCGTTAATACACTTCTGGGACTACACTCTATAGATAAAGACATGGTAGATGTCATGAAGGCTATGGGGACAAGCAGATGGCAGATATTTAGACACATCACATTGCCCCACACACTAGCATATACACTAACGGGACTGGAAATTACGTCTCCCTACGCCATACTCGGTGCCCTCACCGCTGAGTGGATGGGCACAACTCAAGGGCTTGGGTTGTATATTAAACGGTCATTTTCATCATTTGAGCTACCCCAAGTCTTTGCCGGTACATTAATTATTACCGTGTTCAGCCTCCTAACATGGGCTACCGTGGCATATATCAAGAACATCTTTACCAAGTGGAGAGAAGGAGGGAGCATGTTATGAGAAAGAAATTTTTGACTTTTATGGTGATGATTTTGGCTATGTCACTATTGCTTGTCGGTTGTGGTGGTGCACAGTCTGAAAACACAGGTACAGCTCCAGGGACACAGACTTCTACAACTTCTACCCAGACACAGACAGGAAGCACACCTAAGACATCTTTTACCAAGCTACCACAGAAGACCAAGGTTGTTCTCATGCTTGATTGGACACCTAATACCAACCATACGGGTATATATGTAGCCCTTGACAAAGGCTATTTTAAGGAGAGAAACCTTGATGTGGAGATTATTCAGCCATCTAATGTATGGCCTGAGCAGGCTGTTGCCGGTGGAAAAGCCCAGTTTGGCATATCCTTCCAGGGCTCTATGACCAAGTATGTCGTCAAAGAGGGAGCTCCTCTCATAGCCATCGCAGCCATCGTCCAGCACGATACATCAGGCTTCATATGGCTAAACGATAGCGGCATTAAGACCCCTAAAGACTGGGAAAACAAGCGATACGGAGGCTGGGGAGGCTCTTCTGAAAAGGCCATGATCTCTTACATCATGAAAAAATATGGTGCCGACCCAAGCACTGTAAAGATGATAGAGCTGGGTGTATTTGACCAGATTACCGGTCTTGTAAAGAAAATGTACGATTTCACATGGGTGTTCTACGGTTGGGAGGGCATTGACGCCGAGCTCAGAGGACTCGACTTTACATTCTTTGATCTACGCCAGCACTTCCCCGAACTTGACCATTACAGCCCCATATTCATTACCAATAAAGAGTACATGAAAGAACATCCCGATGTTGTCAGGGCATTTGTAGAGGCAGTATCCGAGGGCTACACCTACGCAGCACAACACCCACAGGAAAGCGCTGAGATCCTCCTAAAATACGCCCCAGAGCTGAAAAAAGACCTTGTAGAAAAGTCCCAAGAGTGGCTTTCACCTAAATATATATGGGATGGTAAATGCTGGGGTTATATGAAAAAAGAGGTATGGGACAGATATTCTGACTACATGGTAGAGATGGGACTTATACCACAGAAACCCGCGGATA
>JAADFF010000044.1 GCA_013153035.1 Dictyoglomota bacterium
CTCATAATGTTTTCCATGTTTTCTACAAGTTTTTTATTGTCATTGGATAGTTGATGTAGATTTTCTACAAGTAGTTTTCTGAACTCTGCCAGTTCGTTTTTTAGCTGTATGATTTCAGGAAATGTTAAAATTCGTCTATCTTCTGGAAGCTCTTTTCCTTCCTTAAGTGCTTTGGTATACTCAAGGAACATTTTTAGTGGTCCCACAATGAGGCGATATGTAATGATTGTAAATATGGTAAGCAAAAGCCATACACCAAATGAAGATATCCATATGAAGTTTGATATACGTTTGACAGCTTCTGGGGTGATACCTGGTAGTGCCTTTATCATGCCCACTGTGTAGTATGCTCCGTATCCGAATATGAAGAGCAGAATGATTAGCATAATGGTGAGACCTAGCTTCATTGACATCCTACCCATCTCCGTCACCTCCGCCTTCAAGGGTTTTTGGTTTTTCCCTCCCAGCTCCGCCGCATATAACTAGATAGGGTGTAAACACTCACTTTGTTAATACCAAAAAATCTGCTGCATAATGAAAACTGACCCTACTGCTGATAATATTCTAACATCGCAAGAGTTCACTACTGATGCGAGAGTTTATATCTTTGTACATCATGAATTTATGCATGAGGCTGTTTTTCCGATAAACAATATAGAAAGGGGTGTGAGATGTGAAAAGAGTTGTTGGTATGGTCGTGATATTGGCTATTATATTGGCTTTTATATATGTGACACCAAGCGGTGCACAATCTTATCTATCGCATGACTATTGTAGTGTAGCTCTAAAAGGTTCAACGGTGTATTTTTACCTTGTCAATCCATCGTCTGAGTCTATTAGACATGTGTATCAAACGTCTCAGCATATAGACTACTTTGTGTTTGGTAAAAGATTTTACTACCACTACGCCGATGGTAAGGACTTCATGCAGGCTGTAACATATATAGATGTTCCTCCCGGTGGCAGAGTCCTTATAGATACATTCTCGCTGCCAGATATAAATGGCCCTTATTACATCTATGCCGACTTTCTTGTGTGTCAGCCACGATTGTATGTGGTGAAAAAGGGTGTCATATCTGAAGAAATACCCTCTTTATTTGCCACCAAGGTAGAGACAAATGGCTATTATTTTGATATTGGTGAGACACTGTCGGTAACGGTATCTCTTGTCTCCCGTGTACCGCTGGGAGGCAGCGCCTATATAGATATAGACTTTTCTCCTCAGCCTGTGCTAACTGTATTTTATGAAGATGGTTCTATAGATAGTGAGACATTTACAGGTACCACGGTAAGGCTGTCTGGTGGTGAAGATATCCTGTTTTTGAGACGTATTAGGGTAAGAAATCCTATCAAGGCCATATATGTGCTACTAGATGGTGTGTCTTTCACCATAGGTGGTAATTCTGACCAGTATATAGAGAAAATGCCTCCTGTGGCCGTGCCCATATATACTATAAAACCCGGAGAGGAACCTATTATTACAGGTGTACCATATTGGGCACAAGACGATGTCTTTTATATGTATAAAAAGCGTATTCTTCCCAAGTCTGTTTTTGTGGGTATGGAAGACAGTATTACCCGTGAAGAGCTTATTAGGGGTATTGCCTCTATAATGCATGTGCCGGCCATGAGCTTTTCACATACATTTAGTGATGTTCGAAAATATGTGTGGGGTAGCTATCTATCTGGTATGCAGTGGTATCATTTGCTAAGTGGTTTTCCCGATGGTACGGTAAAAGGCGATAAGTATCTTACCCGTGCCCAGATGGCGGTGATTCTTGCCCGCATACTGCCACCAAAGCCTTCGAAGGTGTCGTTTTCCGATGTGAAACAGACAGATTGGTACTTTCCTTATATAAAGGCCATCTCCGGCTACGGTATACTGAGAGGTTGGAATGGTAAATTTTATCCAGATAAGACTCTATCTAAGGCTGAGGCAACTGTAATGCTACGCCGTATTATGCCCCTTGTAGAGCCCCTTCCGTGATAGAATGCCTCTAAGAGTGTATTCTTCTTGGAGGTGGTAAGTATGAAGAAACATATTGTCCTCGTGATTGCCTTGCTTTTGCTTTCATTTATCTTTGTCTCTTGTGGTGTCTCATCTGGTGAAAAGACTTCTTCAGGCTCTACATCCGGAGCATCTACTACCAAGGTGGCTACAGAGCCAGCTGTAGATAAGGGGGGGATTGTTGTGACAAAGCCTGTGGAAAAAGGCACGGTGTATGCCTATCTTGAGGTGAAAAAGGACAGCAGTGGTCGTTATGTTGCATATTTTCATGTGAAAAATCCCACAGATAGCACATATGAATATACATCTAACAACGGTTGTGTTGTAGACTGGAAAGTCTTTCAAAAGGTGGGAGATTCTTGGAGTCTTATATTCCCTAAGAGACCACCTATATGCACCCAGCAGATTGTTGTAGTGCAAGTGAAACCCGGTGAAGACAAAGTTATAACTACCGGTGTGTTTCCCGTGCTTGATAAGCCTGGCACATATCTTATAGAAGGTAGCATGGGAACATTGAAGGCACAGCAGATTATTGAGGTGAAGTAGATGGGTATTGTGAAGTTTTTCTTGCAGGCTGTGGAGACTTTAGGCTTTGAGCAGACAGGGGCTCTGATAAATCTTGGTAAAAAGGGGATTATTCAGCGTTTTGACAGCCACGGTATAAACACACTGCCACTGAAACGATTCTTTGATTCTGGGGACTATGATGGACTGAAGATGATGTTTGCCGGATTTGAGGCTGTAGAGTTTCTTAGGGTGCCTCTACACCAGATGAATCGCACCCAGAAGATTGGTACATTTATGTTTCTTGCTGCAGGCTTTGAAGATGGAGATATCTCGTGGGGTGGAGTGGTGCCGCAGCTTATAGCCGATGGACTGAAAGATGAAGATGGCGATGTGAGGCTGTGGGCTCTGAAATCCCTCCTTGCTGCACTATCTGCCAGGAAGGTTGATGTCGTGAAGGTTCTTCCTATTCTGAAGGGTGCCCATAAAGATACACTACCGTATCTGTATGCCATGGGGCTTGCACACGATATGCCCCGAGATATAAGGGATGCAAAGCACCTTGTTCCCTTTATTGTCTATGGGCTGGTGTCTGGTGTGAAACCCGATATGAAACCTTTGTGGGATATGCTTTCTGCAGATGAGAAGGTAGAGGTGCTGAAGTATGTGGGTATGGCTGTGGATTCTGGCACAGCCCGCTTCCACGATGGCATAGCCCAGGTTGTAAACCTTGCCATGAATGGAGAAGAAGAGGTTAGGCGCTGGGGTATAAGGCTGCTTGCTGCCGGTGTATTTCACGGTGATGTGCCAAGGGATACACTTGTGTCTTTTATTGAAAAGCATTATAACGATGAGGATCCGTTCATTAGGGTGTGGACTGCCAACCTCGTGTTTCATGGTATTCGCACCGGTGTATTAGCTCCCGATGATGTGAGAAAAGCACTGATATCTTGGGTGTCGTCCTCTGACATGGAGCTCTTTGAGAAAGTGCTTGACACCGTCAATCTTATTATGACAACAGGTAAGCTGACAGTGGCAGACAGACCGCTGATAGAAGCTATAAAAAATAGGGCATCGGAGGAGAGCGGTGAATACTGGCAGAGTGTTAATAAGGCTGCATCAGATGTGCTGTCTGTTCTTGATAGGGAGGTGTAACCGATGAAGAGTATTGTTATCCTTGACTTTGGTTCTCTCTTTACCCAGAAGATAAAGCATGCCTTTGACAGGTGGTTTATTACCTCTTATATTGTGCCTCATAATATATCGCTTGAGGAGATTATGGAGATAAAGCCCTATGGTATAGTGTTTTCTGGTAGTCCAGATATGCTTTCTGAGAATATCAGATATGGTAGAGAAAACCCAGAGGATTTGAAGGCTGAACCTATCCATGGTGTACCAGCTCGTAGGCCACATCCCGGTATTTATAACCTTGAAATTCCCATACTGGGAATATGCTATGGACACCAACTCATTGCCGAACACTTTGGCGTGAAGATAGAAAAGAGTCCGAAGCCTGAATATAGTAAAGATGAAGGCATGTATACATTCCATGTGCTTGAAGATAGCCCGCTGTTTGAAGGGCTTCCGGGAGAGTTTCCTGTGTATATGGCACATGGCGACTGGGTGCCGCAGCTCCCAGAGGGATTTACACTGCTTGGCAAAACTGATAATACCCCTATAGCCGCTTTTCAGAAGGGGCATATCTTTGGTGTACAATTTCACCCAGAGGCCGATGAAGATGGTATCTCAAAGCAGGTGCTTAGAAACTTTGCCGACTATGCCTTTCAGGTAAAGATTTATGATGAGTGAGGTGAGATAGTGCCAGATTATAAGTGGGAGCCTGAGGTTGAAAGGTTTTTAAGGGAGCATGGCATAGATCCTAATAATCTTCGTGGTAATACAAATTCTTTGAAATCGACTTCTTTGGAACGAAAGGCTAATTCTGTTGATAATGACCATGAAGATAAAAAATGCTCGTGTGTTAGAGTATCTATTGATAATGTCTTTATCCATTCGTTTATAGCAGGTATAGGTTTTACACTGGGGGCAATATTGACATGGTTTGTTGTTACTATTTTGTGGGGTACTGCTATCTTGTCGTATATTTACCATTTGCTTAGTCGTCTCCCACATTAAATTCTTTCCTCCACCTTTCTTCTTTTAAAAATATCCGTATAACCGCAGTATAGTTTTAGATACCCCGTGTTTTTACCATCTCTTAATGGAAAATATATATTCCGGGTGTATATTATCAGTGTGGAGGTGATTTATACATGATGGAATGGGATCTTACACCCCTGTATCCCTCATTTCAGAGTGAGGAGTTTCAGGGGGATCTGAAAAAGCTTGAAGAGAAGATAGAAGACCTGCTGAAGTGGACGGAAAAAGAGCTTTCTTCCACAGATAATGCCGCGGAAAAAGTTGCAGAATTTCTAAGAAGATACATAGATATAGAGGAGCTGTTTGACCTACTGGGGCACTACGCATTTCTTACCATGTCAGTAGAGGCAGATAATGAAGATGCTGCCCTTTATGCCGACAAGATACAGATGATAGGCTCCCGCCTTACGCCGGCTATGGTGAGATTTGAGAGGTTTCTTGCCTCTCTGGGTAGCCTTGATGAGGTGCTTACCACAGACATAGCCAAGGAGCATGAATACTGGCTCAGAAAGCGTCTTGAACATGCCCGCAGACTTCTTTCTGAAAAAGAAGAAGGGCTTATTGCCCAGATGAAGACAACCGGTGGCTATGCATGGAGCAGACTTCGTGGTACCGTAACAGCGAAACTCACAGGCACCATAGAGATAGATGGTGAGAAGAAAGAGCTGTCTATCAATGCCCTCAGAAATATGGCATATGATAAAGACCCCGATGTAAGAAAGAAGGCATATGAGGCAGAACTTGCAGCATATCCCAAGGTGGAGGATACCGTGGCATCTGCCATGAACTCTATCAAGGGTGAGTACCTTATTATCATCAAGAAACGTGGCTACAATGATCCGCTAGAGTCTACCCTTGAGTATATGCACCTTGATAGGGATACATTTGAGACCGTTATGGAGGTTATCAGGGAAAACCTACCTGCATTTAGAAAATATCTCAGACACAAGGCCAAACTTCTGGGCTATGAGGGAGGGCTTCCTTGGTATGACCTGTTTGCCCCTATTGGCAAGTTTGACAAGACCTATACCATAGAAGAGGCAAAGGAGTTTATCCTGTCTGTCTTTAAGCAGTTTGATGAGGAGCTGTATGCCCTTGCAAAGCGTGCTTTTGAAGAGCGCTGGATAGACTACACACCCCGCAGGGGCAAAAGAGGTGGTGCATTCTGTGCCAAGGTGCATCCACTTAAGCAGTCTCGTATTATGGCAAACTTCGACGGCTCTTTTGATGGTATTACCACACTGGCACACGAGCTGGGCCATGCATTCCACAACTACAATCAGAGAAAAGAGAGCATACTGAATGCCACAAGCCCAATGCCCATTGCCGAGACGGCATCTATCTTCAATGAGGTGCTTGTCATAGAAAAGACACTGCCTACTGTAGATAAAGATGCCAAGGTCTTTATCCTTGAGAAAGACCTCAGCGGTAATACACAGGTCATTGTGGATATCATGAGCAGATTTATATTTGAATCTGAAGTGTTCCGCAGAAGGGCAGAGGGGGTATTATCTGTTCCTCAGCTGAAAGAGATTATGCTCCAGGCCCAGAAAGAGGCATATGGTGAGGGTCTTGATGAAAACTATCTACACCCATATATGTGGGTTATAAAACCTCACTACTATTCACCTGACCTTCATTTCTACAACTTCCCATATGCATTTGGACTACTCTTTAGCCGTGGTCTGTATGCCATGTATAAGAAAGAGGGAGATGACTTCATACCCAAGTATAAAGAGCTGCTGAGGAACACCGGTAAATACGATGTGGGAGATATAGGAAGCATCATAGGAATAGACCTTAGGGAAAAGGATTTCTGGCAGGCATCAATGGATGGCCTGAAACAGGAGATTGAGGAGTTTATTGCCCTTACTTCATAGGGGGCTTAGGGGAGAGGAGTTTTTGTAAGGGGAGGGAAGAGGGGCCCTCCCCGATTTTTTGTTTTGCTCTATGGGTAAGCTTATGTGGTGGGAGATATAGGAAGCATCATAGGAATAACCGTTGAAAAAACACCTCTGGCGGGTGCATCTGTGTTCTGAAGCGGGAGATATAGAAAAAAAACATCTTTGCTGTATAGGTATTATGAAGTAAGGATTGGGAAAG
>JAADFF010000043.1 GCA_013153035.1 Dictyoglomota bacterium
ACTCGAGTTCAACGGATTCTCGACTTACAAAAGATTTTAAAGATCTTGTAGAATGGCTGAAAGATAATAAAAGGCTCCCAGAAACTGTTTTAAGATTTTGGAATGAGTTTCCTCTTGTGAAAATTAGTACAAAAAGTGCCGGTAGTTCAAAGTACAAGGGAGTATTTAATCTACTCTTTAGAAAAGGGGCTTGGGATTTCTATGAAAAGGATACTATTAGCTTTTCTCAGGGTGATTTGGATGACCATCATATATTTCCTAAAAAATTTTTAGAGAGAAAAGGGATAAAGGAAGAGGTGGACTCTGTACTTAACAGAACACTCATCTTATCATCTACCAATCGTCATATTAGTAGTAAATCTCCGGCTTCTTATATACAAGAAATGATCAAAATTCATGGTAGTAAAGAGGCAGTAAGACTTATTCTGGATAAGCATTTTATTAATGGTGAGATGCTAGAAATACTCCAAAGTGTGGATGATGATACACCAGCTTCCATAGTAGAAGAACGGTTTAGGGAGTTTATTCATATGCGGGAAGAACTGATAAAAAAGGAAATTAAAACTTTGGTAATGTGACTATTGGGAGAATATATTCGGTTGTTTTGTCTTAGATGGTAGTGCGTTATTGTCTGTCCTGTGTGTGATACAAATTCCACAAAAAGTGTCCTGCTGGTAAGACACTTTTTCTGGGAAATGTCCTGTATGTGATACACATTGTGGATATGAGCGACTATATCCTATCTGTTTTTTTCTTTTTCCGCCGACCGGGTTAGGCTACATTCCCATAGTGGTATTCTGGGACATTGAATATAATACCGTTGCAGATGGAAAGTAGTACTCTATGGAAAAGTCAAAGGAATAGAGAAAACCCTTTGTTATTTCATTCATGGTATAACAGTGCTATGAGCTGCTATTTCTCTTACTTTTCTTGAAAATCTCAGCGGTCGGTATTAAGACATTTAC
This sequence comes from Dictyoglomota bacterium, assembly GCA_013153035.1. Taxonomy (GTDB): domain Bacteria; phylum Coprothermobacterota; class Coprothermobacteria; order Coprothermobacterales; family JAADFF01; genus JAADFF01. Next base: position 966 of record JAADFF010000043.1, read on the forward strand.
ATGTGTTTTTTGATGTAAACATCGCTCTCACACTGCATTAGCAATACTTTCAACATATTGCTAAAAGTGATGTATATTTTGCATGGCTTTGTGGTATAATCTAATTGAACCTGAGTAGCAATAAAATACAAAGATTGCTAAAACTGATAGGGAGGTGACGGGGCTATGAAGCTGAGACCACTAGGTGACAGAATCGTAGTAAAACCCCTTGAGAAGGAAGTCAAGACAAAGAGCGGTATTCTCATTCCTGACACTGCCAAGGAGAAGCCACAGGAGGGCGAGGTTGTCGCAGTAGGTAAGGGTAAGCTCCTTGACAATGGTCAGCGTGCCGAGATGGAGGTAAAGGTTGGAGATAAGGTTATCTTCTCCAAGTATGCCGGTACAGAGGTAAAGATTGGTGACGAGAAGTATCTCATTCTCTCTGAGAGAGACGTTCTCGCCATCGTAGAAGAGTAATAAAAATTAAGAAAGGGAGGTGGGAGCCATGGCTGCAAAGATGCTCGAGTTTGGCGTAGAGGGTCGTAAGGCTCTTGAGCGCGGTGTAAATAAGCTTGCCGAGGCTGTCAAAAGGACACTTGGTCCTAAAGGAAGATATGTTGTTCTGGAGAGGAAGTTTGGTTCTCCTCTGATTACAAACGATGGTGTTACCATAGCAAAGGAGATTGACCTTCCCGATAAGTTTGAGAACCTTGGTGCTCAGCTTGCTAAGGAGGTTGCCTCTAAGACAAATGATGTTGCCGGTGACGGTACAACAACCGCTATCGTTCTTGCACAGGCTCTTGTTCGTGAGGGTCTGAAGAATGTTGAGGCCGGTGCCAATCCAATAGCCCTGAGAAGGGGTATTGAGAAAGCAGTTGAGAAGGTTGTTGAGGAGATTAAGAAGCTTGCCCGTGAGGTTAAGGATAAGAAGGAGATTGCAGAGGTTGCCACAATTTCTGCTAAGGATCCAAAGATTGGTGAGATTATTGCAGAAGCTATGGACAAGGTCGGCCGTGACGGTGTTATCACCGTTGAGGAGGGTAAGGGCCTTGACATAGAGCTTGAGGTTGTCGAGGGTATGGAGTTTGACCGTGGATACATTTCTCCATACTTCATCACTGATCCTGAGAAGATGGAGGTTGTTCTTGAGGATCCTGTTATCGTCATCACCGATAAGAAGATCTCCAATCTCCAGGAGTTCCTGCCACTGCTTGAGAAGATTGTGCAGACAAGCCGTACATTCCTTATCATTGCTGAGGATGTCGAGGGCGAGGCTCTTGCTACACTGATTGTCAACAAGCTCAGAGGCACATTCACAGCTGCTGCTGTTAAGGCTCCTGGCTTTGGTGAGAGAAGAAAGGCTATGCTCCAGGATATCGCTATCTTGACTGGCGGTCAGGTTATCTCTGAGGAGCTTGGTATCACATTTGAGAATGCAACACCTGATATGTTCGGTCGTGCAAAGCTCGTACGTATCAACAAGGACCGTACCATCATCGTTGATGGTAAGGGCGATCCTGAGGCAATCAAGGCTCGTATTGAGCAGATTAAGAAGCAGATGGAGCAGACCGATTCTGAGTATGAGAAGGAGAAGCTCCAGGAGCGTCTTGCTAAGCTCGCCGGTGGTGTAGCAGTCATCCGTGTCGGTGCTGCAACCGAGACCGAGATGAAGGAGAAGAAGCACAGAGTAGAGGACGCCGTCAATGCAACTAAGGCAGCCGTCGAGGAGGGTGTCGTTGCCGGTGGTGGTACAACATACCTCCACACACTCAAGACACTTGAAGAGCTCGAGAGCGAGCTCGAGGGCGACGAGGCAACTGGTGTGCGCATCGTCTACAGGGCACTCCACTGGCCAGCAAGGGTTATTGCTGACAATGCCGGTTATGAGGGTGCTGTCATCGTTGAGGAGATGAAGAAGAGAGAGTATCCAATAGGCTTCAATGCAGCCAAGGGTGAATATGAGAACATGTTCGAGGCTGGTATCATCGATCCAGCTAAGGTCACCCGTGCAGCACTCCAGAATGCTGCATCTATCGCTGCAATGATTATCACAACCGAGGCACTCGTTGCCGAGGAGCCTGAGAAGGAGACACCCGCTCCAGCTCCAGGAATGGGCGGAATGGACTTCTAATAACCTCTTATAGAAGATAATGGGGAGGCGACCTGCGTCGCCTCCCTTTTTCGTTTTGAGAGGACTGTTGAGTTTTTCTGGGCAGTTGGGGAAAATTCTTGTTTCATTTATAGAATTGGCTCATGCGTGTATAGTCAAAGTTAAGATGGTGAGGTAGGGCGGTTGGGCCTAGAAAACCTGTTTGCTTAAAACCCAAAGGTTGCTGTGCTTAAGAGTGGGTTTTACTGTGAAAATTTATTATCCTTCATTAGGTATATACGTGACATATATATGATAGGAGTAGAAAGACTTTAATAAGTATTTTTCAGATAATATTGATACGTTATATGTATGGCAAGGTAAAACTAGGGCTCTTGTGTATATATATGTCTATCAGCTGTGTTTTGCAATGTTGAGGTTCTTTAAGACAAGGTAGGTATTTTCTACTTTCAGCATATATATCATCCATGTTTTATATTTCTGCCCTAAGAAATCGTTTGGATGTGTGCTGTTAGTGTTTCCACAGCATATCTGGGATACTGCCATCTGCTTTTAGCCTTATAAGGTATTTAATATCATCAGGTGAGGCAAGGTGATATTGTCTTATAGTATCTATGACATGGCTTTTTATATCTGGGTGTATGTCTATGCGGTCTGATACTTTGGCCATAGTGAGCATGTTGAGAGCAGATAATGTATAGGCATGTTCGGAGAAGAAGTCTTTTAAAAGGTATTTGTAGGCATCGTCTAGTGATGCTTCGGCTTTGTCTTTGTAGTTCTCTATCATTAGCAGTCTGTCTATCACATCAAGGGCTACACCAATGCTTTCTATCTTTATATTTTCCTGCCAGCGGTGGGTAAGGATAGATAGTACATCATTGTATATAGTAGATATTTCCAGCAGTATACCTATGTAGTAGGCCAGCGACGATATAGAGAAATCGTCTATATGCAGCTGTGCAAGGGGAAAACTAATCATACCTAAATATCCCAACCATTTTAGTGTGGCACTTTCTAATTTCAGACCATAGTCATATTTGCGGGGCACATGTTTTTTCAGTGCCACAATGTCGGTCATTGCCTTTTTTAGCATTAGTATGAGTTGCCCATAAGTATTCATATTTATATGTTATAAATAATCCACCAAATTAGGTAAAGTGTATATAGGGAAGGAGGGGATGCATATGGAATTCTTCACAGCATTTACACCGCATCCACCAATTATAGTGCCTGATATAGGAGGGCCAGAGCTTGCCAAAGCCCAGAAAACGGTAACGGCCATGAAACAATTGGCACGTAAGGTTGTAGAGTTTAGGCCTGATGTTATGCTTCTTGTGTCGCCCCATGCACCTGTTGATAAAGGGGCTGTGCCGATATTTGTGCCAGAACATGGCAAGTATCTTGGTAACCTCTACCAGTTTGGCTCCTCTTTTGCTATTGGTATGCCACTATGGCTCGATTTTGTAGAGAAACTGCTAAAGGATAGACCACCGTATATCAAGTTTTATGGCTATACATACCTTGACCATGCCTCTTTGGTGCCACTGTATTATCTATGGGACGAGTATGTACTTCAGAATAGACAAATGCCGGTAATGGTGCTTATTGGATACGATATATTGGCCTCAGGAGAGGACTATTACAACTTGGGTATGTTCTTTAGGGACTATATAGAGAAGAACTTTGCAGGCCTTAAGGTTTTATATCTTGCTTCTGGAGACCTATCTCATAGACTTACACCTGATGCACCAGCTGGTTATAATCCTCGGGGTGCAGAATTTGATGCTCTGGTGGTAAAGGCTATAAGCGATTGGGACAAGGACCTATACTTGTCTATACCTGATGATCTGAGAGAAGATGCCGGTGAGTGTGGCTATCTGTCATTTGCCAGTGGTATGGGCTTTGCAGGAGAACATGCATCTTCTGAAGTGCTGTCTTATGAGGCTCCCTTTGGTGTTGGTTATATGGTTGCATATGCCAAATAAGGGGTGAAAATTGTGGAGAAAAAGGAGTATTGGAAGGGTATACTTTTTCTTCTGTTGGCTACTTTCTTTTGGGGAATAACATTTCCCATACAGAAAATTGTACTTGATGCAAATGTATCGCCGTTTGTATATAATACCCTGCGGTTTTTCGTGGCCTCGGCTGTGGTTTTTATCTTGTGGGGGCCCGGTAATTTTAAGTATGGCTCTATATTGGGCGTGATACTGGCTATTAGCTATTTAGCTCAGACATGGGGACTATCACTCACAACATCGTCTCGTAGTGGTTTTATCACGGCTTTATTTGTTATCTTTGTACCATTCTTTTCATATCTTATAGAGAAGAAAAAGCCTACTGTATACCATGTTATTGCCTTTATTGTGGCTATGGTGGGTATACTTCTTCTTACTCATGGTGAGGTGGGGTTTGGACTTGGAGAATTTCTTACCCTGATATGTGCTATACTCTTTGGTCTTCATGTTGTCCTTATCACGGTGTTTTCCCGTATTGTCAAAGAAGAACATCTGCTGTTTTGGCAGTTTTTTATGGTGTGGTTTGTCAATGGCATAGTAGCACTGATGGCAGGTCATTCCTTTGCCGTGTCTTTGCGTACATGGGGTGTTGCCATCTTTGCCGCACTAACCGCTACTGTATATGGTATATGGGCACAGCTGAAGTATCAAAAGGTTGTATCTAGTAATACATCAGCTCTGATTTTTACTATGGAGCCGGTATTCGCATATATTTTCTCTTACCTAATTTTAGGTGAGGTATTGACCCCAACGCAGTGGATAGGAGCAATGCTTCTACTGGGTAGCACCATTATGGTGTCTGTTATGCAGGCTAGTAAATGAAAAGAAGGAGGGGTTATCCCCTCCTTCGCTTTGGTGGGTGCGGGAGGAATTGAACCTCCGACCTCTACTGTGTCAGAGTAGCGCTCTCCCACTGAGCTACGCACCCAGCCTTACCATGCACAATAAATTATACAGATGATTGACTATGTTGTCAAGTCTTCTACCCGAGAGACATACCCCTTGACAGAAATACCTGCACTTGTTATAATTACTTTGCGATTTGGTGAGGGGAGGTCGCCTAGCGGCCAATGGCACGGGACTGTAAATCCCGCGGCGAAAGCCTACGCTGGTTCGAATCCAGCCCTCCCCACCAAACGTAGGGGCGGGTGTAGCTCAGCGGTAGAGCATCAGCCTTCCAAGCTGAGGGTCGCGGGTTCGAATCCCGTCACCCGCTCCATTGGGGCCCAGATAGCTCAGTGGTAGAGCGCTTCCTTGGTAAGGAAGAGGTCGCGGGTTCAATCCCCGCTCTGGGCTCCAATTTTGTATATGTAAAAATTTCCAAAATCCAGAAAGGGAAAAAGGAGGCGAGTGAGGTATGGCAAAGGAGAAATTTGTAAGAACGAAGCCACACCTAAATGTGGGAACAATTGGACACATTGACCACGGAAAGACAACACTGACAGCA
>JAADFF010000013.1 GCA_013153035.1 Dictyoglomota bacterium
AGTCTAAGGATGATGTAGACACAGGTATACTTATGCCTTTCATAAAGGAGCAAACACAGGAAATTCCTGCTGTTCCTAGCATTACTAATTATCCAGAAACCACTACTGTAGCTACCGTTACCATTAAGGGTACTACTGATGACAAAGCTACTTACGTAGAAGTTTCTGTCAACGACAATCAAACATACAAAGCAGATGTCAACAATCAGTCATTTGAGGTTACCGTTACTCTACAAGCAGGTTCTAATTCTATTAAGGCTCGCGCATGTAATGATGCCGGTTGTTCAGATTGGTCTCAGCCCGTTATAATCACCTACGAAAAAGAGGCACAAAAGATCCCTGCCGTTCCTACACTTGACCCACTGCCCAGTATGGTTTATCAGCCATACATTACCGTCTCTGGTAAAACAGATAACCTCGCTACAAAAGTAGAAGTATTTGTAGGTGGGGAAAAATATGATGCCACAGTTAGTAACCAACGGTTCAGTATAAAGGTTTCCCTATATGCAGGCGAGAACACCATATCTGCCCGAGCATGCAACAATGCTGGTTGCTCTGACTTTACCAAAGAAGTTGTCGTAAAATATGTTACCGAAGTACCAGCTCCTGTACTATCTGAACCAAGCACAACAACCTTCTACAACACAGACACTATAGAAATCAGTGGTTCTTCCGAAGTCGCTGGAACACTAAAGGTATACGTCAACGGCGAGGAAAAAGTATCTCAAGATGTATCCAAAGGTATATTTACAGTTAATGTTCCTGTATCCATTGGAGAGAACTATATCAAAGCTAAAGTGTGTGTCAACGAAACTATATGCTCTGACTTTTCTAACACTTTAGTTATTACAGTAAAACAACGTACTGTTATAGAAATGTGGGTAGGAAAAGCTGTATATACAAAAAATGGTGTACAGGCAATGATGGATGCAGCTCCATTCATCATGCCGCCAGGTAGAACAGTAGTACCACTGAGATTTGTGGCAGAAGGTTTAGGATTTGATGTGAAATGGAATGGTACAACAAGACAAATCACCATAACAGGCAAAGATGTCAACAATAACGACACCACAGTTATTATATCCATGCCGTATGATCCAAAGAAAAAAATAATGGTTGGGAAAAGAACTGTTTATCCTGGTTCAAGTAAAGTTACTGTGATAAAGAATGGTATAAAAGAAATTATAGATTTAAAAAATTACAAAGGTCAAAACATGGGTATTCCCGTAATCTACTCAGGTAGAACATATGTACCTGTAAGATTCATAACTGAAATATTTGGTGCCCAAGTACTATGGGACGGGAAGGAATACAAAATTACCATTATCTTCGAGAGATAAATTAAATAACTTCTAAAAGGGGAGGCAATGCCTCCCCTTTTTCTATTCAAAATCGGTAAAGTATACGGGAATAACTATCATCATCAAAGAAAAAATAATGGTTAGCCACACATGCGTGCTAACAGACAATGGTGTTTTGACAATAGGAGAGGCTATCACCATAACCGGATGAAAGGTTGGAATGATGTACCAGAAAATCTTTGGCACCTTATCTCCTATGAAAAAGTAAAGTATGGGCAAGATAAAGAGAATGGAGAGTATCTTGAGAAGCACTGTATAAGATTCAATATCTTTAGAAAGGGAACCAACCATAATTCCAAAACCAACAAGAAACATAAAAGTTGTAATAAACACATACCACGGAACTTTAAAAATAAGAGCCACAAGCGAAATCATAAATGCAAACAATATTTCCAATGCTACAATCTCCCACTTGGAAAGACCTGCTATTTTCCACATAGCCCCCGTTCTTCGAACCTTATGCATCATAAAGTTGTAGCCTGTAGTGAACGATATGACAATAACAAGATAGATGATGCCATAAAGGGTGTCATAAAACCGGATCATATCCATGCTAAGCAAGTTCTTTACAATCACCACTTTCCAATCAGATTTCTCTCCTGAAAAGAGATATATAAGAAGGTTTCGCTTTAACTGGTTGTAGGTGGTAATGTGAAGCACTCCACTACTATCAACATAGGCATCTGCCTTATCTTTATCAGAAACCCAGTGCACAAGGGGGATATCTCTTTGATACTGCTGTGGGGCATAGACATCAAGCCTTTCAACATATATCATTTGATGTCCGTACAAATCAAGGGAAATAAGGAATAGAATAAACAAAACAAGCATGTAAAGGCCAGCTCTTACAAAGAACTTTGCCTGCATCTTGAGATATGCAATATAATTACGCATTTTCAATCACCCCTTTATACCAGCCCCATATGGCAATAACTCCCCAAACAACCAACACACCCCATTTAAGAGCCGGGGTAATACCACCTATCATACCCTCTGCACCGGCATATTTCAATATATCTATAAATGTGTATGTCCATGGCACATATTTAAAGAGCCCCAACTTATCGGGCAAAAGAACATAGGTTCCCGCTCCAAAGAGCAGGGCAACAGGGGGCAGTATAGCCAAGTATGCCATAAGCATATTGCTGGCATACCTGAGGAAATAGGCAGATATACCCGCACTCACAAGGGTTATATACACAATTGCCAAGTATACCTTATACACATCTGGCTGGAAGAAAAACACAGGCAAAGTGATAACAAAGGCAGACATAAACGCTATAAACACAAAGGATAAATGCAGAGTTACCTTAGAAATCCCCAGCAAATGCCAAAGCTTTTCTGTGCGATACAACCTGACCTTTACCGCAAGGGATAGATACATAATGAGGAAATCCATAAGAAATAGGAAAAACAAAAGAAAAGCACGGGCAAACTTACCAACACTAAGAGTATATGGATCCCACCACACATCATCATGGTAGGGATACAAGCCCTCACCCTTTAGCAGCCTTTCAGCAGCTGAAGCCATATAAGAAAGGGCTTCTGTAGATATAGACGCATATATAGGAGATGTATAAAGCACCTTATGTTTAACATCTACCCCGAGAGGAAGAATCATATTTTTTATATCTTCAACCATCTTAGCAGTGGATGTATAAACCTTTATTCCTCCAAAGCTAATAGGGATAGGAAAACCTGTATACAGACCTATAGTACCCTGAATAATATCAGGGGGATGTGTATCTGTGGTTTTCACAGCAAAAAGCATACCAAGTACCATGGCGAATGAAACAACAGTCACCAATATTACAAGGTAGTTTTTTCTCATAAGCTTGAGATTAAACAGGAGCACCTTCTTCACTGCATTTCACCTCTCAACACATCAAACACATCTTCAAGAGAGGCACCTTCTAAAGAGGCTGAGAGAATTTCACCATCCTTAAGTCCTGACATAATTCTTTCAAAGTTTTCTGTAGTAGCAGGAAGACGCTCTACATCTCCACTGCGATGTAAAACTCTGAAAAACAGCTCATGATAACTGATATCGAGTTCTTCTCCTGTTATGAGCCTACCATCCTTGAGAAAATATACCTTATCGGCAAGCTTGCCAGCCTCCTCAAGATAGTGAGAGGTGAAAAAGATAGATGTGCCCTCCTCTTTCATAGATAAAAGCACTTTATGTATCTCATTACGAGATGCGGGATCAAGGCCATTGGTTGCCTCATCGAGAACCATCAATCCTGGCTTGTGTACAAGTGCCCTGGCAAGCTCTACTTTTCTCTTCATACCACGGGAGAAAGTAGATACGGGTTTTTTCCATACATGTTCGGGAAGGCCCACAACCTTTAATGCCCACCTCGGGTCTCCCCCATAAGAATCAGAAAACATCTTGACATTATCTATAGCAGATAGCTCTTCATATATAGCAGGTTCTTCAAATACCACACCAATATGCTTAAACACATCTTTTCCCAGTGGCTTTTCAAATAACTTTACAGTGCCACTCCATGGTTTTAGAAAACCCAGCATAACCTTTGTGAGTGTAGTCTTTCCTGCTCCATTAGGTCCCATAAGTACTATTATCTGGCCTTCTGGAACCTCTAGTGTTGCCCCTTTCAAGACCTCTTTTTTGCCATAACCTGCATGTATATCTTCCATCTGTACCACATACATATATATCCCCTCCCTTGTATACAGATATTAAATAGCAGAAATCACCTCTTCCACAGTGGGAATAAAACCAACGCCATGAGCTATAATCTTCATGGTAGAAACATGGAGATCGTACGTTAGTGTTGCCACACCATCAATGGGTACAACAACACTGTAGTCCCTATCAAAGGCATCAAGTGCTGTGGATAGAACAGATAAATCAAGCAAAACACCGGTAAGGATAAGTCCCCCAACATCGTACATCTTGAGGGCTGAAGAAAATGCCTCGGAAGAAAAGGCACTGTATCTATGCTTTATAAATTCAACCCCTGGCAACTCGGCAAACAGGGGATAAAGCATGCTATCTTTAGAATCCTCATATACAGGATATCTCCACCATCTGCCTATGCTTCCTTCTCTACCACGCTCTACACCATGTCTAACATAGAAAACAGGCATACCAGCTTCATTTGCCTTCTGAATAAGCATGGGAAGAACATCTACAAGATATGTCGTAGAAGGTACATATCCCTGCATAGCTTTATCGTAGAAGAAATTTATGGGATTCATCACCACAAGAGCCAGTTTTTGTGAAACCCAATAGGGGTCACGTTTACCAGCATATGGAGACAAAACATCTACAAGCTGTGGAATAACCTCTTCTGAAAGATAACCCTCTCTAATCATAAAAAGTCACCTCCCCTATAGGTATTCTACCCCTACAGGGAAAGGTCAGGCACAGAAAAAGTGGGGTATAAACACAATTCACATATTACTCTTTGGCAAAATAGTACATAATAAGCACTACCGTTTCAAATCCAAAGGCTACAACACCCATAGCAGCAAGAAACGGGGTATCAGACATTACAGACAAGAACTTCCATACAAATACCACAGAGACAATAAGCATCATACCCACAAGGCTGCCAGGATTTTCTCTTTTACGAAGCATATGCCCCATATACACAGTAACCCATCCAACAAGGAAAAACCCAAAAATATACAATACAATCAAATACCCAAGGGGGTACATAGCCATTGTGGGATTTCGAAAGAACATGCTTCCCCCTCCAGCCATCTGACGGGCAACCCCTCTAAACACCTCAAAATCATCGGGATTGATAAATGCCCATATACCCCAAAGCAGTGCATACGCAAGCACTGCATATCCAGCATATTCAAACCATGGTGCCATCTCTCTTTTTCTCATAGCAATCCCTCCCACACCATTTTATCAAGTTTTATCACCTTGTGAGTGTATAATAGAGATATCAAGAAAGGGGAGAGTTAAGTGAGACAAACAAATATAAGATTTCCAGCATTATTCTTACTATCTATAGTGCTGACATATTTATATGCCATAAACTTCTCTACTATAGAATTCAGCATCTACATAGGCATAATAGCCATAACATCGCTTGTGCTTGTAAAATGGGGAGAACTATACAGCTTCTTCACCCTTATCACCGTGATATTTGCCTCGGCATTTATCAGAATGTATATGGCTTTTACAAATTCCCCATCGGCATATCAGATGCACATATTAACAGAACAAACGCTGGGCATGGCCATGGTGCTTTCCTGGTGGCTACTTATAGTGTATACCTACAGAGAACATAGAGAAAGAGAAAAGCTCCAAACACTGCTTGAGTCTTTGGAAAAAATAGATCCCGTTTCCGGCGTGCTTACTATCAGTGAACTAATAGATGAACTTTTTTATATTACACGCACACTATCAAGGCGAGGAGAACCAGCCACATTGATAAAGCTGACAATTAAAGGGTATAGTGGTAATGTGCCTCAAAAGGTTCTCAAGCACATAGGTAACATACTCTTAGAGTCTATCAGAGTAGGGTACGATCTTGTAGGCAGAGAGGGTAATACTTTCTTTATCGTACTCCAAGGAACAGATACCAAGAGGGCAAACCTCGTCATAGAGAGGATAAAAGAAAGAATTCAAACGGAAAAACACATTAACGGCAAAGAGCTTTTAGAGCAAATAACATTTGAAACTATACCACTAACACATGACTTTGAAACCAATAAAAACCTACTCCTTAAACAGAGTGAAAACATATGAACATAGCAAACACCATATTTCTCATTATCGTAATACTATTCTGGGCATTTCTAATTTATTACTCAATACTTGCCATTGCCGGTATTCTCTACAGAATAGATACCTTAATAAAAAAGCCCAGAGAACCTGAAAGATGGCCTTCTGTAGATATATTCATACCTGCTTACAATGAAGAAAAAGTGCTATTTCAAACACTCGATGCCATGGCAAACATAGAATATCCCGGCCATATCAACATATATGTACTCAATGACAACAGCACAGATAAAACTGGTGAAATAGCAGACTACTATGCAAGACTCTTTCCATACATTCACCATATATCCGTCCCAGAAGGCAA
>JAADFF010000062.1 GCA_013153035.1 Dictyoglomota bacterium
AATGGCAAACAGGTAGACAAAGCACGAAATGAATACTCGTTCTATATCATCAGATACTGACACAATAAAGGGGCAGGATATCCTGCCCCCTTATTTTCCATATAGTATTACATCAGCACCCGGCTAAGGGCCGGTATAAGCTGTTTCTTTCGGGATATCAGCCCATCTACCCATGCCATGCCACCTTGAAGTTTGACATTAAGGGCCATTTCCACAAAGTGGATATCACCACGGGCAAAGATATATGACCCCCTCTTGGTGACATCTGTCAGCATGAAGATGGCAAGGGTCAGTCCATCTTCTTCCATCTTATTTTCCAGAGCATGCCATATCTCGTCCTTTAGCCTATCTACAAAGCCCGAGGCATCGGGTATCTCTACCTGTGCTACTCCAACAACACTGTCACCCAGTCTATACACTTTGTAATCCAGTGTCAGCTTAGATGGATCATCAAGTATACCTTCTACACGGGCTGATAGCATACCCCTAAAGAGGTCTGTAGGATCTTCGCCGGCCCACATGGCAAGTTTCTTCACGGTCTCCCTATCTCTATCGGTGGTTGTCGGCGATGTGAGTCCCACAGTGTCGGACAAAATTGCAGACAGCATAATACCGGCTATCTCCTTAGGAGGAACTATGCCATCACGCTCCATAAGGGCATATATTACCGTTGCCGTGCACCCTACAGGCTCTATGATAACCTTAGGTGGGAAGGGTGTTTGAATATCACCAAGCCTGTGATGGTCAACAATCTCCAGTATATCCACCTCATCAATACCATAAGGAGCCTGAGACTTTTCGTTGTGGTCTACAAGAATAACCTTTCTGCGGGGTGGCGATGCCACGGTGGTGGCATCAACCATGCCTATATACACCCCGTCGGAGCGAAGCACGGGGAAAAACCTATGGCTATCTTTTCTCATGATCTGACGCATCTGGGATATGGTGTCATCAGGAGAAAAATATCTCACTTCTTTGGTCATAACAGTGGCGATAGGCGGTGCAAACATGAGCATTCTCACAGCAGAAAATGTATTGAGCGGTGTAACATACAGCCCTACACCAGACTCCTTGGCCCTGTCTATAAACTCCGCTGGTATCTCCGGGGCACCGGTGATAATGATGGCAGGTAGCCTTCTTCTAAGGCCTACCTCCCACACCTCAGGCCTATCACCAGTCACAAGTATGGCATCATCTCTCAACTCCATATCCACCTTTTCCGCAGACATGGCACCAACAGTAAGTACTCCTCTTATTATGCTTTCAGGCTCCACAAGCCATCTGCCGGGCAAAGCACTCTCCACCTGAGCTGGGGCCACTTCTATATGAACCAGCTTACTGGCAGCATGCCACAGGAAGCCCTGAGAGACATCTCTTAGGCCCACAAGTCCTACAAGCTTGCCGGACATGTCAACAACAGGCAGTGTACGGTAATCTTTAATGAGGTCTACGGCAACCTTAATGGGGTCGTCGTATCTAACAGTAGGCACATCGAGGATAATGTCCATGGCCGTCAGTTCAAAGGAATCCATGCGTATAGGCTTGTCTACCCCAAAACGCTTCAATACATATACCGTCTCATCATTGACAGCCCCTGCACGCACAGGAATATATTTATTATTACAACCATCTATCTTGTTTTTATACCAAGCATAAGATATTGCCGATGTCACCGAGTCTGTATCGGGATTTCTATGTCCTGAAACCAGTATTTCGGCCATATTATCCACCCCCAACACTATAGATGATGTCAGATATACGCTCTTTATCTAAGCTGACAAATACACCAATGCCATATGCTGCCACCTCTTTAATAAATGCCTCATCGAGGAAAGACATGGCTATAACAGGTATACCTCCATCTTTTGCTATCTCTATAACCTTTTCATATGAGCCATAAACGGGTATAAACTCCAATGTCTCATTAAACCTATCTGCCATACGAATATCATATACGGCAACAAAACTTACATCTCTATGGGACCTTGCCAGATGAGAATATATACCGTTTTTATCAGATACAAGAAAGGCTACCTTCATATTATTTCACCCCATATATAACAGAGCCCAGTTCCTGCCCCACAGATATAGCCACATTACCTGCACGGCACTCAAGAAGCCCCATATTATCTTTCACGTTATCGCACTGCACGTCTAAAGTATCGGCAATATATTTCAACATATCCTCTTTTGTCATGGAAGCTGTATTTTCCCATGTCATACCTGCCTTAGGAAGGAAAAACATGAGGCTAAAACCTCCATTCTTTCTTATATACACATTGAATCGTAAAGATGGTACCTTTTTTACCAGCCTATCCTTCAGGGCCTTTAGTGTGCATATCTGGCCTTTACATGAAAGCTTATCTATATACCCCTTGCCGTCATAATCTTTGGCAACATCAAATAGCTTATCAGGTTCAGTGTCTATGAAAGTCAGGCCATATTTTTCGGCTATAGAAGGCAGGTTCGCTGTAGGCGTCACCTGCACGAATACAGAGGGCATACCGGCATACTGCCAAGAAAAGCCATAACCAACAATAGACAGGTGGTTTTCTGATATTGCCTTTTCAAGGTTTTCTGTTATCACAATACCATCTGCATTCTCCACACCTGTTTGTGCGCTCTGCTTATCACCCTGCCCACCACAGGCCACCAGACCTATAAAAGCGAATACTATAAGAAACACAGATAAAAACTTTTTCATCGTGATCCCCCCAAGAGTCTAATGATAATATTGAGAACAACTGTTAGTAAAACAGATACTATTATAGACGAGACAATAGGTATGTATATGCTATAGCCATCTCCCTTTATAACAATGTCACCGGGCAAGCGGCCAAGCATGGGAAAAGCCTTCCAGACAAGTCCCAAGATAATCAAAAGCAAACCAACAACAATAAGCATGTCTGCCACTTTCACATACATCACCTCTTTATGTATTGTATCCTATATTCTCATATAAGTTTTAAGAACCTCTCCTTTACAATTTCCAAACTTGTGATAAAATGCAAAACGATGTATGCCCGAGGAGGTGAAAACTGTGAAGGTACTATACTTTAAAAATAATACTTGCAAAGTATGCGAGGCAATGTTGCCCCGTGTACAGGAGATAGCAGAGAAATATGAGGTGCCTTTTCAGGTTGTTAATGTGGAAAACGACCCAGAAACAGCAGGTCAGTTTCTCATCTTCTCGGTACCAGCCGTTGTGCTGGTAGACTCTGAGGGCAAAGAGCTAACACGCTTTGCCCGTAATTTCTCACTGAGAGATATAGAGTCATACATTGATAGGTACACCTATTACATGAGCATGTAACAGGTGCCTTACACATATCCCCCTTTCTGGAAGTGGTGTGTAGTCTTCAGGGGACCTACGGGTCCCCTTTTTTTCTTTATAAACTCACCAGATGATATATTAGATATGTGGAGGGGGTAATGTGGATATACAGCTAAAGAGCAAACAGATAGTACCTAACGTGCTTTACATAGCATCGGTAGATGAAAAGCTGACACTTGGAAAAGAACACACTTCTCGTCTTATGGGGGTATTTCTACCAACACTGAGAAGCATCATGTACATGGACAGTCCCGGCAGAGTTGATTTTACCGAAGGAGACATAACTATTACCTATATCACCCTTCAATCATTTCTTAAGGGAATAGGTAAGGGAGACATGGATAGCATATTGCTTGCCTATAGCTACACCAATCCAGAGGCAATTGTATACAAACACCCTTTATGGGAGAAATATATAACATCACAACTAGGCAATCTCGTGAACTTTGATCTGTACGGTATATCCAGCATCATATACAAGTATCTCAGGCATTTTGAATATACCAAGGAATATATAGAGGAACTGAAGCACCTCAGGGAAGAGATACAGGAATTTGATAGAGACGACTCGATATCCGACATCATAGACCTCATAGACTGGAGTAACTACCGCATTGTCAGACCCTACAGAAGTAGGAGGGGAGAAAATCATCACACGCAGGTGGGTATAGATATGCTCGGTAGAAAAATACAAGATGTTAGGGTAGATGTGCTTATAGACCGTATAGATATGGATATTGGAGACTATTATAAACGCAACCGTGAGCTAACTCCAGATATACTGAGACAGGTCTTTATAGCCCTATACATCTACGGGCACCTGACATTTAGAAGGCATATATCCTTTCCCTTGCCCAGCCATATACAAAACATTATGAATAGACTCATATCACAGCCCCGAGAGGAGTGCCTCAGATGCCTATTTATGAAGTTTTCGCTGATAGATGAGATTGATATCCCCGATAATTTCTTTTACATGCATGCAAGAAAGGCCATAGATGCCTTCTATAGAGACATCTATGGCCTCAATGTCTAGTTACGGTGTGTCTTGGCAACCTTGTGCGGTGAGGGGCTGCTCATAAAGTCCCACATGTCCCCAGAAATCTATATAACCGTTGGCTCCAGATGGCTTCTGTCCTTCAATAAGCACATAGACCTTTTCTATACCAAACTGCTTAGCCGTAAGGGGTATGCTACACAGGGCAAGAGCCTCCCCCTCGGCACCGACACCGGGATTTTTCATAATCTCTTTAGAGAAATTCACTGTAGCGACAGAACCTGTCACCTTGACATCAAGCACCTTAGTACCCTCAGGCAGTGGCACCTGTGTAGTGGCAGTGGCAATAGTTGGTGATGCAAGCAAAGACAGTGCCATTTTCAGCTTATCTTCAAGTGTTGGTGTAGAGTCAAAGTGCACCTTTACCTTGACAGGTTTTAGGTAAAAATATGTGCCACCATCTGCTATCACATATGCCGTCATCTGGACATCTGTTCCCTGCGATACTGGAGTGGTAGTAGAAGTACCTGTGGTGGAAGATGTGCCCCAAGAACAACCCACCAGCACCAACGATATACTAATCAAAAGCACCAACAAAACAGACATACGACGCCACATATTCATAAAACCCCCATCCCCCTTCGTATATACAACGATGGTCTATATATTAATAGTATCACAACTGCTTATTATCAAATGCTTCATCTATATAAATACCTGTTCCAATAGACCATCTCCATGGGGCAAACCACTTGGCAATAGACATCTTAGGGGAACTCTTGCCGGTTCCGGGCTTTGGCCACACATATATGAGGGTCTTACCTTTATCACCTGCCACCTTAGAACCATCAACCATCTCCTTAACAAGTACAACACCATGTGGGTCTGTGATATGTTCAAGATTTTGCCCCTCAAGGTCTCTATTGGCATTGACCACGGATACATAGTCTCCATCATTGACAAAGATGTATAAATTTCCCTTTCTCATATCCCTAAGCTCCTGCTTAGCCCGTTCCTGCGCCTCCTGCCTTGTCAGCTGGCCTGATTGTTCCCTCTCATGATAAGCAGCAACAATGGACATAGCCTTATCGACAAAGGGTTCTATCTTTGACCTGAGAGTATCCTCATAGGCACCAAATACCTTTTCCGCTGTCTCACTAACAATATCAGATGTAATAGCAGTACTATGCATAACATCGGCAGTGGCTTTCTCGATTTTTTCCGTTACGTCGGCAAGGACTTCTGTCTCCGATTGCAACTTTTCCATAGCAGATACAACAAGGGCCGTGGCCTCACCGATAGAAGAGGCAACTTCTCTCGTGCTACTGGCAAGCTTCACCATATTCTCTATACTGCTACCTATATCCATTACACCGCTAATGATAGAGGAAAACTTGGAAGTTACATCTTCGGTTATACTGGCAATAGATTTCATTTCTTCTGAGAGGTTATCACTTGTAGATAGCACCTCGGCAACGGCCTCGGACATCTCTCCTATAACCTCTCTGATTTGCTCAGCCGTGTGTTTTGTTTCCTCTGCTAGCTTACGTATCTCAGAGGCCACAACGGCAAATCCTTTACCCGCCTCACCGGCACGGGCCGCCTCTATGGCAGCATTGAGGGCAAGAAGGTTGGTTTGGGCTGCTATTTTCTCTATAACATCTATAAGCTCTGTTATACCCTTACTCTTTTCCTCCAACTTCTTTACCATGTCTCTATTGAGTTTATCCACAACTTCTATCCGCTCTATGCTATCTTCCATCTTCTTAAGGGCCTCTTCGCCTTCCCTCGATAAAAACTCCAATGTCTCGCCAGATTTGCTGGCACTCTCAGCAGCGGAAAGGGCCTCATCTGAATAGCTCTTCAACATATCCATACGCTCTGAAAGTAGGCCTGTTGCCTTCTGTATCTCTGCAACGCTCTCCTCCAGATATCTTTCGGCTATCCTCAGTTTCTCCGTGCTCTCTTTCAGAGCATCGGCATCAACACTAAGTTTCTCATTCTCCTCTACAAGCCTTGTCGTCATTTTTACCATATCCCTCGTCAGGAGGGTATCTTTCTTCTCTTCTTTTGCAATGTTATCCACTAATAATGCACTCTTAACATGCCTGTATAAAATCACGCCAAAAACAGAAAATAGCAAAGTATCTATTACGCCAAACCACACACCAGCAGAAAAGGAAACATAAACACTAAATGCAAATAGCAAGACAAACATAGCCCAAAGCATAAACATCACCTCCAGACCATCTCTTATATTTATACTATCAAACATCATTTTTATGCCATTACATATATCCTCTGATACAATACAGAAAAGGGGGTATTTTTTATGAACAAACGTGCAATGCATAAGCTGACATATGGGCTGTATATAGTGGCCTCTGTGAAAGATGGAAGACCTAACGGGCAGATTGCCAATGTGGCATTCCAAATCACTGCCAATCCCGTACAGGTAGCAATAGCCCTTCACAAAGACAACCTAACATGTGAATATGTAAGGCACAGCAAGGTATTTAGCGTGTCTGTTCTCGATCAGACAGCAGACATGATATTTATAGGTCGATTTGGATTTCGTAGTGGAAGAGACTTTAATAAGTTTGACAATACCATCAACTGGAAGATAGGAAACACCGGTGCACCCATCGTATTCGACCATGCTCTAGCCTATCTTGAGGCCAAAGTTAAACACGAGCTAGATGTAGGCACTCATATGCTATTTATCGGAGAGGTAGTAGATGCCGATATTATAAGTGAGGGCACACCACTGACATACGACTATTATCATAAAGTGCTAAGAGGTAAAGAACCACCAAAGGCACCAACATTTACAGCATAGAGTGCCCCCGTGGGGGGAGAGAACAGTGAACAAGCAGTTTCATATTGTAAAAAAGGCATCGTTGCCGAAAGGTGAATATTTCTATCTGCCGCTGTCTAATCATGCCTCGGCATATCCTTTGCAAAACATAGCCAGCTATGTACTACGGTATGCATGCCAAAACGATATCAAACTCCCTCACATGAATCTCAAGGTGCTAAAGGACATGAAAGAAAGCAGTAGAGATAGACCATATGGACGTATACCCTATGCCCTTGTACTTCAAAGCATGGAGAAAATTTCTCAGGGAACAGGAATCCAAACATGGGTAATAGATAGATATATTCCGGGCATTTACTTCCCTACGGAAAAATTTATACGCACGATACCCAAACTCAATATCTCCTCGGATCTCAAAATACACATACGAATGCCACGACGCAAAATGGTTCTTTCTCACAAAGATACCGATATAGTACTCTCCCTACTATCAATGGAGAACTTTGCCCTGAAAAAGGAACACGCAGAAAAGGTAGGTCACTTTCACCACCTGTTCAAAGAGGGAGTAGGTCCCTATCTTATACCCAAGGACATAGATACTGTCTACACACTCATGAATATGGCCACCCCAAAGCACGCCTATATGGCACTGGATATCATAGGTACTCCAAACTTTCTCGGTGGCCTGATAGCATCTAAAACATTGAAAGAAGAAAAAACCACATACATCAAAGAGATTCTAAAGAGGTATATAGAAGAACAAGAGCACTTTCTCACTGCATATCACCTCATAGAAAGCACACTTACCACCGAGGAAATTATCGCTGATAAAGACCTATTACGATACGCCATACTTGTATTAGGCTACACAAGATTACTGGGCACATATGGTATGTATGTACTGGAACATTTCCAAGAGCTGGGCATATCAGAGCCCTTACTCCTCATGCTCCTAACCGTTATTATGGAGGGCACAGAACTTGACAGCCACGAAGAGCTGTGGCAGGCCCTACACAGGGCTTATGAAACAGCAGATAGTACAAACAAGATATATGCCGCTTATGGCATCATCAACATGGTTCACTTCACAAAACACCACATTGATGTAGAATCCCTTATAACGAACAATCCCATACCAGAAGATATCCCACTTCATATTAAGGTGCACCTACTGAGAATACTCTCACGGCATCTTGGCAAAAGCATTCACACAGAGAAAGCTATAGAGACCATCAGAAATACCATAGAGGAAATATCCGACAGGGAAGGACTGAGGGCATTTAAAGGGCATCTACTAAGAAGTCTTGCCACAATACTCATGTACAAGGCCGATGTACCTCCCTCTATACCATTTACCATGTACTGGGAGGCCATAGGGCTCGATCTCATGCACAGCAGCAGCTCGTTTGGACATTGGCTCATCACAGCTCCCCACGCGGGAATACCCTATACAACTGTCAAACACACCTTCACATCTATTGTAGAGAGTCTCTCCAGTGTCTTCAGACCTAAAGAATCCATTTATCTGTACGGTGCAATGGCAGAAGCAAGCCTGCAATATGGTCATATAGAGGATTTTCTAAAATACACAGAGATTGTAGACAAACTACAAGAACCTCAAAGGCATGTAATAGAAAAAAACATACTATTTCGCATAAAAGCACTTTACTACATGCGAGAAGAAATGTGGCAACAGCTGGAAACTATTCTAAAGCAGTGGCAAAGTTACGGGGTTATACCCTACTTTAGGGCCCAATGGGAAGCCCTAAAAATGGCACTAGAAACGGTTAAGGGGCGCATAAGTGTTAAGTCATTTGACCATTCCAGCAGTCCTGTACTTCTATACATCATAGGCAAATATACAAACAATACGGAAAAAATCATCTCCGCCCTTATGGCACTTCACAGACGGTATATGCAAAGAGATGACCCTCTTGGGAGGGCTGAAACCCATACATACCTGTATCGCTTAACAAAGGATACCAATCCAGCTATGGCTATGGAGCATGCCCTTGCATCACGCTTCATATACGACGAACTTGACGGTATACCACCACAAGATATTGCAGAGGTCAGCGGAGGAATGAAGACTGAGCTAAACGAGTCATTCTTCAAGTTGCTTGCCAAACGTTACAGGGAAAAAAGCAGGTTACTGGAAGTTGTCCTTTCTGCTATGGGAAGTAGTACCAAAGAAGATGTTATGAAGCATCTTCTCAAAGGCCTTCAGATACCATTTACCACAGCATATGGCAAATACGAAACTGCCACTTCAACCATAGAGGCTATATATTCCATTGTTGGCGTAGAATCAGTAGAAGACTTAAATATACCAACAGGAGAGGGACCTGTTATTACATCACACCCATCTACAGCCTTTATTACCCATGTCTTAGGTGATAAAAAACTGACTATTTATGCAGAGCATAGATATGCAGAAGATATATTCGACAACACAACAATATCTACCTTGAGACGATTTGCCGACAGCATTATCAACATACTAGACAACCTGTCTATTGTAGAAAAAGCCAAATTCGACAGTCTTACCGGACTGCACTCACGATGGTTTCTCATCGATGAAGCCCCTCGTATGTGGAAACGAACATTACTAGATGGACATTCTGTATCGCTCATATTTATAGATATTGACAATTTCAAGTATGTCAACGACATATATGGCCACAGTGAAGGAGACAAGGTGTTGAGGCTTGTATCATCTATCATCACAGAAGAGATACGAATATCAGACAGGGCTATAAGGTACGGTGGAGATGAATTCCTCATAATACTCCCTTACTCAGATAGCCAATCGGCATACAAAGTATCCAACCGTATACAAACCAGAGTAAGAAACAATCCCCTTTTAAGACGATACATGATTACCTTATCCATTGGTATATACAATACAGACTCGCCCGATATCTCTCTGGAAGAGGCCATAGATATAGCAGATAAGACCATGTATATGGCCAAAACAAAGGGTAAAGACCGCATAGAAACATATGACAGTCATGCATAAAAACACCCTATTTGCATAAATAACCACACATCTTGTATAATATTTATGTATTAAAACTTTTTCTACGCACCACCACACGAAAGGGGGATATTGTTTATGAAAAACCTCAGGTGGGTCGGTATCATCTTGCTGGCCGTATTGTTATTTGCCATGTTTTCAATGGCAATAGCCATGGCTGGGGGAGATGAAGCAGAGAAGTTCTCTTATGGCTTCTGGTCTATCATTCCTCCAGTAGTAGCTATAGGTTTGGCGTTTGCCACACACAGGCCTATTTTGTCTTTATTCATTGGTATCTGGACAGGTCAATACATCTATGAAGCCCTTCCTCTGTTTGCCAAAGGTGAAACTGGTAAAGCATTATATGCTTTCTTCACATCGTTCTTCCACGTCTTCTCCGATCGTATTGTCGGTGTTCTTGCCGACTCTTGGTATATTGGTATCATTACTTTCACACTTATGATTGGCGGACTGCTGGGTATCATAAACCGTAGCGGTGGCATGTGGGCCATTGCCGAAGCATTGGCACGCAAGGCTAAGAATTCCGCTACAGCACAGGTATTTGCAGCTATTATGGGTGTTGCCATATTCTTTGACGACTATGCCAACACACTCCTTGTCGGCAATACCATGAGACCAATTACCGATAAATTCCGTGTGTCCCGTGAAAAACTGGCATATATTGTCGATTCAACCGCGGCACCTGTTGCCTCTTTAGCGCTAATATCCACATGGATCGCCTATGAGGTAGGTATTATTGCCGATGCATTGAAACAGGAAGGCTTTGGCGAAAAGATAGCCAACGCAGCATATACCGTATTCCTACAGTCTATTCCATATAGATTCTACTCTCTACTTGCCCTCGTGTTACTATTCACTATTGCAATAACATCAAGAGACTATGCCACCATGTATAAGGCAGAGATGAGAGCAAGAAAAGAGGGCAAAGTTTACAGAGATGGTGCCCAGCTA
Source organism: Dictyoglomota bacterium (assembly GCA_013153035.1). Taxonomy (GTDB): domain Bacteria; phylum Coprothermobacterota; class Coprothermobacteria; order Coprothermobacterales; family JAADFF01; genus JAADFF01. Next base: position 11,138 of record JAADFF010000062.1, read on the forward strand.
CCTATTTCTAAAGAAATATCTGAGCTGTCTAAACCTGAGGGCGTTCCCCTGAGATCTATCAACGCATGGCTACCTATTCTTGTGCTAATTGTCGGTACCATATGGGCATTGTGGGTTACAGCCGGCGGTATGGAAACATATAAAGGGTATCTTGACCAGTTCCACTCCTCCTTTAAAGCCTTGACATATACATTTGGTGATGCCGATGCCTCCATAGCCCTTGTGTGGGCTGTTGCAGCCGCTACAGCCGTTGCTGCCATCATGGTCATATGGCAAAAGATTATGAATGCCGGTGAAATCGTTGATGCATGGCTTGATGGCACCAAGTCCATGATGGTTGCCGTTGTTATCTTGACCATCGCTTGGGCACTGGGCAGCATCAATGGAGATCTTGGCACATCTCAGTATGTTGTAGGACTTGTTGAAGGTTGGCTACCCGGTTCTGTTCTTCCACTAGGCATATTCCTATCTGCCGCGCTGATATCCTTTGCAACAGGCACATCTTGGGGAACAATGGCTATTTTGATGCCTATAGCCATAGGCCTTGCCGGTAAGTTCTACGGCACCGATGCCGTCGGTGTCATGCATCTCGCGACTATAGGTGCTGTTCTGACAGGTGCTGTATTTGGTGACCACTGCTCACCTGTATCTGATACAACAATCTTGTCTTCTATGGCATCGGCATGTGACCACATGGATCACGTCACAACTCAGATACCCTATTCGCTCACAGCGGCAACTGTTGCCGCCGTTGTAGGTTTCTTGTTTGTTAAATTTATACCCGTGTGGCTACTCCTTCTTATTGGAGCTGCTGTCATAATAGCCATTGTTTACATATTCGGTAAACCTGTACCAAACCTCACAGTAGACGAACTAGAAAAGCTTGATAAGTGAGGCTCACCCTACACCTTTTCATAGGCCCCCGTACAGGACGGGGGCTGATTTTTTTCCACAATAAGAAAAGTTACCAAGTAATTGTTGTATGCCAAATAACCTGTAAACTATGAGTATTTGCATAAGAAACTGGTTTAAAACGCAGATAGAGGTTAGCTCAACTTATACTGTGTATCACTAAGTGGCTCTAAATTAGTAAAAACACCCTACATAAGACAAGGAAAGTGGTCAACAAATAGAAGACATAGTCTTACAAGATTGTGAAATGAGCACAACCATCAGGTATTAATGACTTCATAGATTACGAAAACGGACTAACCCTTTAGCTGTAGCATTACATAGAGGATTAAGAAAAAACTGCCAAATAGTCTTAAAAGAAAAGCCCCACCCAAAATAGGTGGGGCTTTATCTCATACATTCACTCTTTACCTTCTCATACGAATATCACCAACATTGACATTGACCATCTCATCATCTTCTGACATCAACCAATAAGTATTCTTGTTAGAAAAAGCATTGTCAGGTAGATAGTAAATAGGAGAAGAAAAACCCCATCCGGGATCTGAAAGCGTATGTGTATATCTATCCAAATGGAAACTAACAGCCTCATACATATCTCTACCGCCCCACATCATCATAGAGCCAAGTAGTCTAAATGTCTCTGAGTTTATCGGATATTCATAACCATCGTCGTACCAAATACCGGAATCTGGATCGGTTATATAATTTCTGTCATCGTAATCATCAAGATAGATAACACCCACACCACCATTTTTCACATAAACATCTGCATATAAGAGCTTATCCCAAGATCTCAGTTCCCAATGATATGGGTTATATGGATCATCATCATCAAGATCCATACTTCTATTAGTAACATCTTTACCTATATAGACATTTCCATCTCTGGCAAATCGGAATCCATACTTGTTTCCTTTAGAGAGAAAATCGAAATGCTGATTATCACTTGTGTCACTATCTTCATAATTGATGAGTCCTATTTTATCCCAAATCCAGAAAGAATAACCAGAACATGTTCCAGCATCTACATCAGGCGTAGTCTCACCGGGTTCAAGTTCATAGGAGGCATCCTTGCATCCTTTAAGCAAGAACCCTAACCTTTCACCATAAGGAATCTTAGACAAATTAGGAATATCTGCATTCTTTTCAGGATCAGCAGCCAAATCCACTTCATAAACTGGAATCTTATCTTCCTTAATATCACCGGGAACAGGTATAACATCCCCTAACAGGCTCATTCTCTTACCCACTAGAGTTATCTTAAAGTTATACTGAATCATATTCTTCCAATTTGGATGGTATATCTTTGCTTCCACCCCATTTTTGGAATAACCACCAAAGTAGTTCTCAAACCCATTTTCTGTAATAGGAACAACTCTTGTCCATTCATACTGCCAGTTGGGATTATATGTAGAATCAGCGACTAAAGGATTAATATCGTCTGAAGGATAAAGAACAAAATAATCACTATAACCTATCAGCTGTTCAAGAACATCATGTCTAATCTTCTCCTTAATATCATCTGGAATAGGGGCTGTATCAAGTGACTCTGGGCCTTCCCACCACCCTGGAGGACAGTTATTAGCAGCATATGGATCAGGATCTACACAGTGTTCATTCCATCTGACCGTAATATCAAAATCCGCCAAATACACATTTTTAGGATCATCCGGATCATATGTAAATTTATACTCTCCTTCTTTTAACGAGTAGGTGTAATCATATCTCGCATATCCAAAAGGACTATTAAATAGCTGACTACCATCTGTAAGTAAAGTACTACTACCTCTTATATTGGGAGTAACTTCCGGAGAAAAGGATACCTTACATAAATCTCCCCAGATAGGTATCCATGTATCCTTTTCAGGCTGACAAGGTGTAACCAAATATAAATCCGCGTTATCACCAAAATCAACCAAAATTCCCTTGCCTGTAGAACTATTTGCCTGAAGATCCAAATCAGTTGAACTACCTGTCAGCTCACAACCATGTTTATACTCACAACTACCAGGAGCATATCTGAGAAATGTATGAAGCTCACCACCAACATTTTCGGTATATAGTGTAATAACATAGCTGTCTGTAGCACTAACTGTTATCTCATCCCCATTATCCAAAGCTCGTTTGGCAGGTGCAAGATCCCCATCCTCTACAAGCTCATCCCATGTATGCCCCGTAAAGAAGGTATCAAACAATCTATTATCAGATGTGGCAAATCCCTTTGTTAGGAGAATATCTGTGTAAAAGTTTCCCAGTGTTACATTATCCCCAGAAAGGTCTTGAGGAGACATAAGTTGACTATTAACAGCATGGTACTCCCAATATATAAAATCCTCTGAATCGGGAACAATACTGCCATCACTATAGACTACCCAGTTAGCTGATGCAACAAACCTATACCATGGTATATTCAGAGAAACATATTTATTCTTCTCTATATCATTCCAAGGATCATTTGTTTCAGGAGTATCCCAATCCTCGTCTCTTATAGATTTCCTTGTAAGGCTAACAAGAGCATATCTTCTAAACTTACCTGCCGTGGGATCATATATTGTAATATACTTATTTCCACTATTGGTATCAACCCAAAGACTACCAGAAGATGGAATAACCTTATTAGAATTGTCTTCAGGTCCATTACCAAATAATATCCCATCAACAGAAAAATAAGATCCTCCATAGTGATACTGTCCATACGCAACCACCGAATCCATAACATGGTCATCTATAAGCTCATTTCCCTTATACTGAAGATATTTACTACTTTTCGCAAAGGGATCTGTTTCCCCGGGATTGTAAACCTCCCAAGTATTAAGGGCAGTCCTAACCGGTCTAAAGTTAACGATAGTGGAATCATCGGCAGGTTTCTCCCAAACATCTCCCTTAACCCTAAGCTGTTCACCCCACTCCTTGGCATTACCTGTAGCCATAACAATTGTTTCACTATTTTTCCACGACAGATCAAATGATACATCACTGGCAACTTTTCTATATTCGTTTGCCAGAACATCTCCTGTACGGTTATACTCTGCAACGAGGTCATTATAAATTTTGCTAACTGAATTCCCCAAGTAAGTTGTTACTGCCACAATTCTAATAGAATGGTCACTTGGAACATCAGAACTACCACTATTATTAGTAGCGTCTAAGTAAAATGCTCCCTTAGATAACATTATCTCATTCGGGGAAACGCCAACAGCTGCAAGGGAGCTCAAATCAGGCATAGGATAATACCTCAGAAAGTTATAAGCATCTGTTGTATCCCCTGGCACATATTTCATAACCTTGACCATATCAGAATTTTCCCAAACATCATAAACATATGAATAATCATCATCACCATCTGTTAGTTCCCTTGTTTCTTCAAATCTCAAGACTGCTGTAATGTCAGATACCATCTGCTGTGAAAGAAACTTTCCTTTGACATATGCGTATATCCGCCAGTTGAATAATACCTGAGAGACCAAAATAGTTAGCATTATCATGAAAACAACCGTAAACACCAATACCAAAAGTAATGCTGAACCTCTTTCTTCACTTAATTTCTGCTTTTTTACACCTTTCATACTACATCACCCTCTTACCTATTTAGAGAAGTAATAGACAACACGACAGTATACGGATATAAACCTACGGGATACCGACTAACAACATTCGTACAAGAGTTATCCGAATATATCTCTTTTCTAATACCAACAGTAAAGATAACCTGTACTTTTCTCCATTTAATATTGACACCACTAGCATTAACAGAGTACGGAGTATATATAATTTTTACCGTTGAAAGACCATTAAGCTTTCCAACAACAGGTGTTATAACCTGTTTCTGAATATCTCCTGCTGCTTCCCAATCTCTCCAATCTTGAAAAGTAGGAGGTGTATTCTCATCTATATCGCTTCCCCCAAAAGATGTATCTGCAAATTTCCTATACACAACAACCCTTCTTTGAGGAACACATTCCCATGTATTAGTTGACTCATTGTAAATTTTAATGTAATAACCTGTTGTAGTCGATGTGATTAAAACCCAAGCATCCTCCGGTGTTACACCATCTTTGTCAAGAATCCTAGTATAGAATTCAACACTCTGTAGCTCCATTTCATTGGGAAGATTGAAAATATCACCCAGAGCAAGATTTTGCGGATCATAGACTGTAGATGCCCCATAAAAATATGGGCGGTAAACATCATATATATATCCAACGGTACTTAAAATATCTGTCTTTGCCTGCATAAAGGCAGAATATTTCGTTGCCCCAATATACAGACCAAAAACACTAGCAACAATGATCAAAAATATAGCAAGGGAGACCATCATTTCTACCAAAGTAAAACCCCTTTCTCTTTCCATTTTATCTGGCCCCCTTCTTAAAATACCTTCTCATAAAGGCTACATTTTCTATCTTTCCACTATAAGTTCTCCAAGAAATAACATAAGCGACTGTTATAAGATCTTTACTAGTAATATTAGTTTCACCTATAGAAGGCGGATCACCTGGTGATATCGAGTTAACAGGGCTCACTTCCGCGTAAACCCTGACAACATAATTAACATTATTGATCTTGATAGGTAAATCGGTCCTATACGTAGCTCCGTCCATCCATAACACTACGGGTCTCCAGTTCTCCAAATTGGTTATATCTAAATCATGAAATGGAGCAACACTACCTGTGGTTGCATCAACAACAATAAGATCATCCATAGACTCTATAAGAGCATCTATAGACTGAGCTAAATTAATCGCGATGATTTTTTCTTTAACCTCCATATGTTTGAAGGAAAGAGAAGTCATGACTCCAAATATAGCCAATATCGCAACAAGAAGTATAGTAATAGCAACCATTAGCTCAACTAAACTAAATCCTCTCTGCATCTGTCTCATATACAACACCTCTTAAAAGGGGGAGTTACCTCCCCCCTTATGTGTATTTAGTATACTCCCTTACACAGTGTTATCTATATATATATACTGTGCGAGTCTTACCATCCCAAAACACCAAAGACTTCACCTGCTCTGCTATAAATCTTATCGGCACATACGAACGATTTCTTCTAATAGCTGTCGGATAAACATAAACACTGCGGCCATAGCTCGTGGCACCTGCCATCTTATCATAGACCTTGGCATATCTGTTTGTCGATTCATATATATATTCATATCTACCGGCTATTTTGACTTTTTTCTTTACCACTTTCTTAACATCAAGCACAATCTTGAATTTATCGCTTTCTATGGTAATAAGCCTATTCTTATTATCCCAACCTACTTTAAGTCCTAAACCATCGGACACCAGTCTCAGTGGCACGTATGTACGATTATACAGAGGGTTGATAAATGGTGCAGAATCGGGAGATACAAGCTTTTGCCATTCTTCTTCAGGTGTCCACAGCTCATAAGACTGCTCTAGCTTATTTTTCGGTACAAATAGTTTCAATGCTCTCTTTATCTCTATCTTGACAGGAATAACCTCTTTTTTATCTCCATACTGAACTGTGAGATTAATCTTTATGTACGGTAGCGTCATATCGGCAAATGTAATCTTCTTTCTATCTATAGATATAGATATATCGGCAGAACCATTTGACACTTCACTATCTGCCTTCACAATAATAAAACCCTTGTCGGCGGATACACTAAGAGGAATACTTCCACCATTAACACTAACATTCGCTATAGTAGAAAAGTCATCTATAACATCGGCTAGTGGTATCTTAGTGGTAATGATATTCAGAGAGTACTTTGTTTCTGCTTGCTTAATGACATTGAAGCTTGCTTGATAGCTTCCCCCAGCCCAACGACATGTAACATCTACAAGACCGTTTGTTGGCATGCTACCATAGTCAAAGTTCAAAGCGACAATACCCATCTTACGAATCACTGCAAGTGCCGTGTCGTGAAGAGTTCCCCCATCCACGGCCATCTTTATATGTGCCCACGGCTGACTCGATTCACACGATACCTCTCCCAAACCATCTCCACCATTTTCTATTCTTACAACTTCCACATCGGTCGTTGTCTGAGAAACATTGATGTCATACACAAGACTCTTAAAGGCCAGCTGAGGCAACTTTACCCTTAAAGTAGATGTGTGCTGCACCATGTTACCACTACTCCACTTAATATTACATGTATAAGAGCCATATATACTTGGAGCAGTAGGCCAATGTGCCTCTATGGCACTTGGCTTTGGCATAACCGAGGCTTTAGAAGTTTTACCGGGTCCTACTGTTACTGACCATGCATCTGGAAGTAGCCAATCCACGTTAGGAGAGCATGATACGCTAACCGTCGTTGTATCACTGTTTTCTATGGCAAGTACACCCTTCCAATTTGCAAAATCTTTGTACTCTACCTCGCCAGATCCAACATCAAATATGGCTTTAACAGATGGAATATATGGCTCAACGGTCAAAGTATATATGCCATCTTTACCTATGTACCATATCTTCCCATCGTGGAATACAGGTGCCAATGCGTAATCTACTACTTTTTTCATCGTACCATCAGAGGTAATACTATATAGAGCTCCACCTGTATAAACGATGTAAGTATCATCTATTGTAAACATGGCATTTATATATTGATCATCAAGATCAAACAGTTTCTTCAAATCCCCTCTTACCAGCTGATACAAAGACCTTTTACCTGAGTCTATATTGGTTAAAACCATATAGATGACATCTTCGTCTTTAAACATAGTCTCTACATTATTTTCACCTAAAGATTCATAGCCACCGGCTTCTCCCTTTTCATACCAGGCAATCTGTCCAAAGCCATGATAATATTCACCAACATCACCCCATACAGATTTAGTGAGAGAACCATACTCAGCTACTGTATTTTTCTTCCAAGCATTATTCGACCAATATATAGTGTTGACACCTAATGTATTGGCAAAGACAATATAATTCTTCCAATGGGAAAGGCCGAACATCCTCTTATCCTGATAGGAATTTATTTTTCTTCCATTCTGATAGATAGTGATAGTATCACCATAAACATTCGACAACCCACCTGTTAGCACAAACATATATCCCTTATATGCTGGATCAAAGTCAAAATACTTATAGTTGCCTTCTATTGACAGAACCTTTACAGCATCGGCATTTTGACTGGTAATCTTGTATATAACGGTGTTGTCCCCCTGTTTTGCAGCTACATATAGAGGAGCACTGGAAGATGCAATACCTGTATAATCTTTTTCAAACCTCAGCAAAAAGGCCCCCTCCGGCACATCTGCCCACTTCTGCACGACAAACTGTGGTGTGTCTTCAGCAGATACACGAACCGGCATAAATACGAGACTGGTCACTATCAATGACAAAACTACTAAAACAACAGATAGTCTTCTCACTTTCTATTACCCCCTGTGTTAAGTTTTTTCTATGTGATTCTCTACATATATTTTATCACTATCACCCACCAAACAATACATTTCCACGGTATAAAGCAACCTTCCACAAACAAAACACAACGGGGAGTTTTAACATTTCAATATTACACAGAAGATACAATCAACACAAACTTGTGCGAATGCAGATGTGAAGAGAAACAAGGTATTTGGAAACCTATAAGTAAGAAAATACGAAAAAGGAAACAACCCAAGAAAGAAAGTTTCCATAATCATTCACAATATATACGGCAAGCTCATTGCAGAAAAAGACTCAAGAAACTCTACAATCGTCCATAAATCCGATACTCTCAGAAAAAAACAAAAAGGGCCACCCTAAGGTGGCCCCTGAAAGGAGAGAGTAGCCTCGGTTAAAAGAGTTCTGTGCGACTTACTTCCTCAACGTAAGCAGACACGGCAGAATCTGGAATACCAGTAGAGCCCTGAACAACATGAGAAGCAATAATGTTATTCATAGCTGTAGATACGGTCTCCGCTGTCAGCCCATCTTTAGGATAGGGCAGTGTCATTCTCAGGGTCTTGCCCTGGTCGGTCTGAAAAATCATAACAAGCCTCTTCATACCTTACACCTCCTTACTCAACATCTTCAATAGTCGTGACAACGACATCGTCAAATGTCATGTCACACACGGACTCGATAGCCCCTTTAAATGTGCCAATGTTCTCATCGGTGGCATCGGGGTTAAACCTGCGGACAGAAAGAGACCTCTTCTTTCCATCCTTCTCGTACACCAGTCTCAAAGCCTTAGAAACTACTGTTCTTGCCATTTCTCATCACCTCCAAGGATATAATCACATACAAATTTATATCTCTAACTTATCGGTATATAACAAAGAAGCTTATGACATTAGGCATTTCAATATATGCATCAGACATGCAAATACTGTATGTATACACATCCTACTTTTGCATAACATGGTATTATCACGGCGAGATACAAAAGGGAGGTGGTATATATGAGACACAAGCTATCTTTTACAGAGGCTCTACTTCTGCTTATAGGCACCCAAATAGGTGCCGGTATATTGGGGCTACCTTACATTATGAAAGACAGCGGACTTATGGGGATAGCCTTAGTGGTACTGATGGGCATTATCACAATGATAACGGCCCTATTCATACTGGCATGCATAAAAGAAGACGAAGATACGACTCTCACCGACCTGGCATCTTCTCGTTTGGGAAAGTGGGCTGGTATCCTCACATTCCTCAGCATTGTCCTATACGGCTATGGAGCCCTCATAGCCTACATAGCCGGCAGTGGAGACATTTTATCTACAGCCCTGCGCATCAATCCTACTATAGGGGCTCTACTGTTCTGGGTTATTATGAGTGGTATTGTGTTTATGGGACTGAGGGCATCAGGTAAGGCAGAAGTGCTTATTGGTATATCCCTACTTGTGGCACTGGGTCTGTCCATAGCCCTTGTACTGCCATCTGTAAAGGCAGAAAACCTCATGACGTGGGACATGAGAAATCTTCTTCCACTTATTGGCGTTAGCATGTTTGCCTATGCCAGCCACCTCATAGTGCCAGAAATCAAGACAGGAACAGACAAAGAGACGGCCAAAAAGGTTATCATATGGGGCTTTTTCATCCCCATGGTCTTCTACGCCCTGTTTGTGCTGGCATTCGTCGGTGCATTTGGTAAAGATGTGCCACAGATGGCAATGATGGCCATATCAGGTAAATTTGGTATACTCGGCACACTGCTGGGCATTCTTGTGCCCCTCACGGCTATTTCTACCAGCTTCATAGGTATAGCATATGCCCAGATGAATAACATTAAGCAGCTTATAGGCAATAAGCTGCTTGCTTGGCTTCTTGTTGTCGTGCCTCCTATATTCATATATCTTATGGGGCTAAGGAGTTTCACAGGTGCACTTTCTGTAGCTGGCTCATACGGCGGTCTGATATTCGCCGGCATCATACCGGTGCTTTTATACATAAAAGCCAGTGAAAGAACCTCCTACCGACACTTGGCATATTCCTTGCTATCCCTGTTTGCACTCGTATTTATCGCAAACCTTATGCTATAGCATGTGGAGGGACATCGAGCCATCTTTCTTCTATAATAGATACACAATATAAGAAAGAGGTGGTGCTATGAAACTGTATCCGCTATGTGCTTCGTGCAATCTGGGAAGCATGGCCAAGCTTATGGATATCCTTGATATAAGAGAAAACAGGTGGGCCATCATGCAAAGACTCATGAGGTTAGGTTCTGAAGTACCTGAAGATGCCAAACCTGTAGAGCTTTACAAAGTGCTATACACAGAGCTAACAGGTGGCAAGATTATAGACATATACAAAGAACAGAAGAAACAGATGAACCACTCGGTGCTCCAGATATATCCTTGGCTAAAGGAACTTGTAAAACAGGCTGAAAACCCCATCAAGATGGCAGCCCGATTGTCTGTGGTAGGCAACATTATCGACCTCGGCGTTCACGGACACCAGTGGGGAGATATCAAAGAGGAAGTAGAAAGTCACCTTGATATTCACTTCTTCATAGATGAAAGGGACACTTTCATAGACATGCTAAAAGATGCAAAGACAATATTCCTTGTTGCCGACAATGCCGGTGAGATTGTATTTGACAGGCTACTACTGGAAACAATAAAAGAGGCATACCCAGAGATTGACATCAAAGTTGGCGTCAGGGGAGAACCTTTGCTTAACGATGTCGTATATGAAGACGCCATAGATGCCGGTATACCGAAAGAATGGATTATAGATACAGGGGTAGACCTGCCGGGTTTCGTTCCATCTCGTGCCAGAGAGAAAGCCCTAAAACTCCTTGAAGAGGCAGATATTGTCATAGCTAAGGGACAAGGCAACTTTGAAGGACTCTCAGAGGTGGCCGGTGGGAGGCTGTTTTTCGTGCTGAGGGCCAAATGCCAGCCCGTTGCCTCTGAGTGGCATGCACCTGTGGGATCGCTTATATTCTCCCGTTTGAGGTGATGTATATGAATGATATGTTTGTGGTGCAGGCAAAGTTTATTGGGGAAGAACCGCAGAAGAAACTTGAGGGTAAAACTGTTGCCATTGTAGGCTGCGGAGGACTGGGAAGCCCCCTTGTGCAGATGGCAGCACGCAGTGGCATAGGCACACTGATACTTATAGACAACGACAATGTATCAGAGTCTAACCTTGGAAGACAAATACTGTATACAAGAGAGCATATCGGTAAACCCAAAGCCGAAGTGGCGGCATCTATAGTAAAGGCTATAAATCCCGATATCAATGTAATATCCCATATAGAAAGGCTAACATCTGACAATGTGGATACCCTTCTAAAAGATGCCGATATCATATTAGATGGCACAGACAACTACAAGACTCGCTTTATCATGTCACGGTACGCAGAAAAGGAGAAAAAAGATTTTGTGTTTGGCGCCGTTGCCGGCGCATATGGTATGGCAAAGGCATTTCCCCACACAGAGGGTATATATCTTCACCATGTTATGAACCCCTCTTTGGAGACAGCAGAGGCTGTACCTACAGCAGAAAGTGGCGGGCTCGTGCCAAGCATACTCTTATTCATTACAGGCTTTATGTGGACAGAGGCCCTGAAGATGCTCATAGACAGATATGACCTTGTTAATACTAAGATGCTCATAGCCGACCTGTTTCAGGGAGATATTAAGATGCTGGGATAAAAGGGGGCTGTTAGCCCCCTTTTATCCATACCACATGGATTTTAGACAACTTTGCAACAATCTTTAGCCCTGCAGTATGCTATCGGTAATACTTGCCAACCACCACCACTCTTTTCCATCTCTAAAAAAGAGGGGGCTTTACCCCCTCTTTCCACACTATGGTTACACTCTGAACTTGCTTGCATCCTTATACAGTCTATCGGCTATCTCTGTAAATTCCTTAGCAGCATGCTCAATCTTGGCCATATCTTCCTTCAGCCTGTCAACATCACCACTGAGAGCTTCTACCTGTGCATCAACTTGATGCATGAGGGAGGCAACCTCCTCTATGGCACTACGTACTTCTGCTGTGGTAGCACTCTGCTCTTCAGATATGGCTGCAAGAGACTCTACCTGTGTATTCATCTCAACAATCTTAGAGACTATGTTTTCAAATTTCTCCCCTGCAGCCTCTGAAGCTTCTCTTACCATACGTACGCTATCGCCAATACCATATGTGCTGGCCTTAACATTCTCAGCATCTTCCTTAATACCGCTGAGTATCTCGGCAATTTTCTGGACAGACTCTTGGGTATTCTCCGCCAGCTTTCTAATCTCATCGGCTACAACGGCAAAGCCTCTTCCTGCCTCACCGGCACGGGCTGCTTCTATAGCAGCATTGAGGGCAAGAAGATTGGTCTGTTCGGCTATATCAGAGATAGTACCAACAATCTCACCTATACCTTCACTGCGCTCAGCTAGTCTATCGACAAGAGCCTCTGCATCCTTTACGGCAAACTCTGTATTCTGCACAAGTCCTATAACATTTTCAATGGCACTCTGTCCCTCTCTGGCAAGAGAGGTAACCTCTGCACCAAATGTAGACAGGCTTGTAGCGGCATTTGCCACCTCATCGGCACTCTGCTGTAAGGCAACGGCACTGTCAGAAACACTTTTCACCTGAGATGATGCCTGCATCATTTGAGTTCTCACATTGCTAAATGAAGAAACCATACCATCAAGTGTTTGCATACCAGCCCTTGTTATATTTACCAACTCATCACTACCTTCTTTCAATATCTTTGCAGAGCGAAGAATCTCTTTCACCATATTTCTCAACCCGGCTATGCCACTACTAAGCCCTTCCACAATGGCTGTAATCTCGTCATTGCCCTTTACACGAAGATCAACAGCAAGATTACCTGCAGCCAATTCATCGGAGATTTCTTGTACAACAGAGAGGCGAGAAAGAACCTTATACTTGAGGATATACCACATAAGCACTATAAGGATAAGGGTAAATATGGCAAGCACACCCATAGTTGGCATGACAGCACTCATAGCTATAGCCTGCATATCATCTTCATAGAAAGAAAATACTGCCATGAGGTCGGTGCCCGGTATCTTATAGA
>JAADFF010000080.1 GCA_013153035.1 Dictyoglomota bacterium
CCTGTTGGACGCAGTCCAGCAAACGATGCAAATGCCCACTTTTCGTATTCAAACGGAACCAGTTTCTTAGCACCTTTGATAACCGTCTGAAGGCCATGCAGTGTTGTAGCCGTATCAGGCTTATCAAGGTTTTCGGCATTGGGACCAATCATAACCTCCATACCAACTGTGGGAAGCACCAGTATACCCTTAGAAATCGGGGTTGGTGTTGGAAATAGCACAGTACTAACATGCAGAGGGGCATCGTCATCTATGATGAGGTATTCTCCTCTACGAGGGGTAATCTTGAACCAGTCTTCGCCTACCATAGCCATAATCTTATCGGCAAAAAGACCTGCGGCATTGATAACAATTCTGGTCTTGAAAATACCTCTGTTGGTATGGACATTTAGAAGCCCCGTTTCCTCATCACGGGTGATATTTGTTACCTCAGTAAGAAGTTTTAGCTCTCCCCCGTTTTTGATACCATTGGCAACAGGGGCTATAGCGGCCCTCATGGGATGAATAATACCGGCAGTGGGAGTAACCAGTGCCATAGTTGTCTTCTCTGTCAGATGCGGCTCTCTTTTTCTTGCCTCTTCACCGCTGATAATATAGGCCTCTACACCGTTCTTTTTGGCCCTTTCTTTCAGCTCATAAATAGTCTCCTGTCTGTCTTCTTCGGTGGCAACAATCATTGCACCTGTAGGGTAAAACGGAATATTTAACTTTTCAACCCACTTATGCCACAGATAATTACCCCTAACATTGAGTTTGGCCTTTAGCGTACCCGGTTTAGGGTCATGACCTGAGTGAATAATGGCACTGTTGGCCTTGGTGGCACCACCACCAGCAATATCTGCGGACTTCTCAACGAGTAAAGTTTTTATCTGGTATTTGTTAAGCAGATAGAAAATTGTAGAACCGCTAATACCAGCACCAATAACAACAACATCATATACCTCTGACAATGTGTATCACCTCTCTATATCTTTTACCCAATTTAGTGAGCGTTTAACAGCCTGTTTCCAAGCAAAGTATAGTTTATCACTTTCCTCTTTATTCATAGAAGGGGTAAAAACTTTCTCTTCTTTCCATATCTGTTGTATTTCCTCTATACTTTTCCATACCTTTACACTGAGTCCTGCAAGAAAAGCAGCACCAAGTGCCGTTGTCTCTGTAATCTCAGGTCTTACAACAGGTACTCCCAACATATCTGATTGGAACTGCATAATGAAATTGTTGCGGGACACACCGCCATCTACCCTTATCTGTTTAATATCTACACCACTATCTTTCATTACCTCTATGACATCTCTTGTGCTATATGCTATTGCCTCTGAGACAGCCCTTGCAATATGAGCCCTTGTTGTAGCCCTTGTGATACCTATAAGAAGTCCTCTTGCGTACGGGTCCCAATATGGAGCCCCCAGTCCAGCCAGTGCAGGAACAAAGTATACTCCACCGTTATCAGGTACCGATGTGGCTAAAGGTTCAATATCGGCAGATTTTTCAATGATGCCAAGCCCATCACGAAGCCACTGCACGGCTGAGCCCGATACAAAAACACTACCTTCCAAAGCATAAAATGCATCTTCCCCAATTTTCCAGGCAACAGTGGTCAACAGCCCATCAGCATATCTCGGCTTTGTTCCTGTATTGACCAATATAAATGTCCCCGTTCCATATGTTGTTTTAACCATGCCTTTTTCAAAGCAGGCCTGTCCAAACAATGCCGACTGTTGGTCACCGGCCATACCGGATATGGGCACCTTACCTCCCAGTGCCGTGGCATAGCCATAAATCTCAGAAGATGGCACAATAGACGGAAGGATGTCTTTGGGAACACCAAACAGCTCAAGAAGCTCTTCATCCCACTGTAGCGTGTGTATATTCATAAGCATTGTGCGTGATGCATTACTAACATCAGTTACATGTACCTTACCCTCTGTCAGTTTCCACACAAGGAAGGAATCTATGGTGCCAAATCTTAAGTGTCCCTGATTGGCAAGATTCCTCGCCTCTGGCACATTATCCAAAATCCACTTAATCTTAAAGGCGGAAAAGTATGAATCGGGAATAAGCCCTGTTTTTTTCTTGATAAGCTCTTTGTGTTTCTGTGCATATTCCTCAGCCATCTGTGCAGTACGCCGACACTGCCACACAATGGCGTTGTATACAGGTTTACCTGTTTTGGCATCCCATAATATGGTTGTCTCTCTCTGGTTGGTGATACCGATGGCACTGATATCGCTAATACTTAAAGACGCCATTTTCAAGGCATCGTCTATTGATGCCAGTTGGGCATTCCAAATATCTTCGGGATCATGCTCCACCCATCCGGGCTGGGGATATATCTGACGAAATTCATGCTGCCCCAATCCAACAATCTCGGCTTTTTCATTGAAAATAATAGCTCTCGCACTTGTTGTGCCTTCATCAAGAGAGAGAACATATGACATATACATCACCTCTTTAGAGCAGTTTGTATTTAGTATAATACGAGCATGAGGGTATTAATAGCACTAGGAAGTAATAAAGGGGATCGCCGTGCATTTATTAAAAAAGCCATATATGCTATTGATAATTTAGAAAAGACACGTGTTGCAACGATATCTCGCATTATGCCATATGAAGCATGGGGGCCAGCAATAGCAACCTTTCTCAATGCCACGGCCGTGTTAGAAACTTCCCTTCATCCCCTAGAGCTACTTCAACACATGCAAAAAATTGAATATGAACTTCATGGTAGAGAACGGCCATACAAATGGGGACCACGAACCATAGATTTAGATATATTGCTGATAGAAGATTATGTTATAGAGCACCCCCAGCTAAAGGTGCCACACCCTTATATGACAGAAAGAATCTTTGTATTAGAGCCTGCGTGTCAGATAGCACCGCACTGGGTACATCCTACCAAGAGACGTACCATCAAACATCTTTATCACTCGTTGCTGAGAAGTTTCCACACTTTATAGACATCGCCAGCACCTATAAGCACGATAACAACCTTACCATTTGTATCATGCTTTGCTTGCATGAGATTACTGACAATATTATCCCAAGTAGAATAAAATGCACTATCTATTCCTTCGATAAGATTTTCCGTTGTAATACCCTCTATGGGTTTTTCACTGGCAGGGTATATAGGCATGACAAAGGCCTTGTCAAACTGAGATATAACATCTCTAAAGTCGTCCCATAGAGCTTTGACACGGGAATACCTATGGGGCTGGATAACCCCCCATACCTGGGCACCTGGATACATCTGTCTAACACCATCAAGGAGCGCTTTTATCTCCCTTGGATGATGGGCATAATCTTCGAGTACTGTAGCTCCATGCCATGCCCCCTTATATTCAAGACGTCTTCCAGGCATACCCGCATCTTCAAGGGCGGATGCAATGACAGCCGGTGCCACACCTAGCATATGGGTAACGACAAACGCCGCGAGGGCATTTTCAAAGTTATATTTGGTAGGATACCTTAATGTAAACGATGTAAGCCTACTACCGCCCTTAACAACGGTTAGCTTTCCATCTCCCAAGAAACCAACATAATCGGCTTCTTTCCCCGAATCAGCAAAACCATATTTAATTACATGAACACCTTTGTTGTCCAAGGAAACTGCCATGTTATATAAATCATCATAATTCACATTGATAAATGTATATCCCCACCACGGCGTTTTTGCTCCGTATTGTAAAAAAGTATCATAAATATCTTCGTAAGATGAATAATGATCCATGTGTTCAATATCAATACTATGAATCACAGGATAATCGGGATATGTGTTAAGTAGCGATTTATCGCTCTCATCTATTTCTGCAACAAGTAATTCCCCCCCTACGCGAACATTATTACCACTGAGTTCCGACATCGTGGAACCAATAATTATAGAAGGGTCAATAAAGGCATCTAACAAGATTTTAGCAATATAGTATGTCAGCGTCGTCTTACCGTGAGCACCAGTAATACCGATAGTAGTATTGGCCTTTGTAAAAGCACCGAGTATTTGGGAGCGGTGCACAATAGGAATATTCTTTCTAAGAAACTCCCTAAACTCTGGGTTTGCAGGAGATATTGCAGTGCTAACAACACCTAAGTCTATACTACCATCAACATGAGATGGACTATGACCTGTGTAGATTTTCACACCAACACTTTCAAGGAAAGAACGCGTATAAAAATCCTCCCTAATGTCAGAACCACTCACGTCATGTCCCATTTCCGCAAGGGCATAGGCAAGTGCACTCATTCCTATACCGCCAATACCAATAAAGTGGACATGAAGTTTCTTCTCTATAGGAAATCTCATTTCTTTTCCCGCTCCTTCGGTTTCAGCTTAATAACAGGAAGCACACCATAAAATCCAAAGTCTTTATGAATACGGCGACGCAAAAAAGTAATGTAGTTATCGGCAACTTCATCATGATTGACGAACATAACGATAATAGGAGGTCTAATACTCGGCTGAGTTGTGTAGTAAACCTTAAATGGCTTGTTGATCTTAGTTGGTGGAGTATAGTAATCTGTAAATTCTTCAATGTAGCGATTTAATTCAGAAGTTGGTATGCGCATGGAATGGGATTCAGCTACTTTCCATATCTCATCTACAATGCGATCTACATTCCAACCTTCTTTAGCAGATATACCCATAATAGGGATATTGATACCTCTGAGATACGGCCTTTCACCTATGATTTCCCTCTTAATCTCTCTAAATTTTTTAGCTACATCTGCGGGTTTCTCGACAATTTCATCAAGCTTATTAAGGAGCAGTATATAACCTTTGCCCCTATCAAGCATATCACCTGCAATCTCGGCATCTTTATGGGTAAAACCTTCTGTAGCATCTACCACATGAAGTATGATATTGGCGTTTCTAATAGCTCTATCTGACCTTGTGTGAGCATAGTATTCAAGCTTGTCGAGCTTATTTTTTCTTCTGCGTAAACCTGCAGTATCTACAAAATAGATAGTTCCTTGAGGAGTTTCTAAAATATCATCAACAGCATCTCTTGTCGTACCTGGAATATCACTGACAACAGCCCTTTCTTTGCCGAGAAGGGCATTTAGTAGCGTGGATTTACCTACATTAGGTCTTCCCACAATGCCAACTTTAGGATACAGTTCATCATATGATTCCGCTTCACCTGTTTCTTCAGGAAATCTGCTTACAATCTTATCAAGCAAGTCTCCTGTGCGAGTACCATGCATAGACGAAATCCCTATAACATCGTCAAAACC
This sequence comes from Dictyoglomota bacterium, assembly GCA_013153035.1. Lineage (GTDB taxonomy): Bacteria > Coprothermobacterota > Coprothermobacteria > Coprothermobacterales > JAADFF01 > JAADFF01. The sequence goes on from JAADFF010000080.1 coordinate 5,233, forward strand.
AAGGGAATAAAATTCGTACTGAGAATCCTCACCGGCTTTATCAATCTTATTAACAACGACAATAACCTTATCAGCATAAGGTCTTAATAGTTCTGCGATACGCTCATCTACAGCTGTAATACCATCCTTTCCATCTACCATGAAAAGTATGACATCGGCATCCTCTGCCTCAGATACCGCTTTTTTATACACAGCATCAAGTAAAGGATCTTCTACATCAGCTACAATACCACCGGTGTCTACAAGATCAAATGTTCGCCCACTCCACTCAGAGATATCCCTTATTGCATCACGAGTTACACCGGGAGTTTCATCAACAATAGCTCTTCTCTTTCCAATTAATCTGTTAAATAATGTTGACTTTCCTACATTAGGTCGTCCTATGATAACAACTTTAGGCATCACTACCACTCCTTATCTATCATGAGAAATATACTTGACTTCCTCTTCAAGTACTATCCCAAACTTATCTTCCACAACCTTCTTAACATGGGATACTACAGCCAGAACATCAGAAGCAGTAGCATTGCCCAAATTCACAATGAAATTGGCATGCTTGGTGGAGACCTGTGCATCGCCTACTCTATATCCTTTAAGTCCTGCCATATCAATAAGGTAACCTGCAGCCGTATTTTCCGGGTTTTTAAAGAAACTGCCGGCACAAGGCATATCTATAGGTTGATGTTCTCTCCGCCACGCCATATGTTCACGAACAAATCCTAAAACTTCGGTAGCACTCTTATCCACTACTTTTAACCATGCCCTAACAATATAGCCTTCTACTGGCAAATTACAGTGTCTGTATCCCCACTCCAGTTCCTTGTTATTAATAAGATAAAGTTTACCATCTTTACCGATAACTTCTATCTTTTCTACATAGTCACATATACCTTTTGTAGAGGTGCCAGCGTTCATAATAATGGCTCCCCCTACAGTCCCCGGCACTCCCACCAGGAATTCAAAGCCACCCAAATCCCATGAAGCAAGTTTGTGAATAAGAGCTGGTAAATAGTCCCCGGCAAACACTTCGACGATACCGTTTTCATATTTAAAATCTGTTGGGGGGGTTTTCGTGATAATAACCCCTCCATTCCAATCCTTGTCATCAATCAAAACATTTGAGGCTCCTCCCAATATGTAAAATGGTATATCATGAGAAGAAAATAGTCTTACTGCCTCTATAAACTGTAGTCTATTTTCAGTTTTAACAATATATTTGGCTTTTCCGCCTATTTTAAATGTTGTATATTTTGACAAAGCACCCCACATCTCTATATTCAAGTTTTCATGCTCAGCCAAAGATATATCTTCAGCCAGCTGTGTATCCACCTTCACATCTACTCCCTCCCACCTATTAGATTGAGTAAACTATCGTAATCCATAATGCTTATCTTGCTTTCATTCAAGTTTTCTTCACTGGACAAAGCATCGTATATTGTATCAAATGTTAGGTCATCTATACGATGCACAGGAAAACCACTGTATATTGCATTAAAATACTGATGATCACCAGCAACACCTCGAAGAGGGACTAACAAAGCCTTTTTATTCAAAGAAAGAATTTCAGCGATGGTACCAGCTCCAGCTCTGCTAACAATGAGGTCTGCTATAGAAAACAGATGCATCAAATCACTTGTAAAACCAACAGCTACACCATGAGAATCAAACATCCGCATATCATCTTTCCCTCTTTGCCATATAACAAATACATTGTTAATTCCTTTATCTTTTAACTGCCTAATAAAAGACGAGGCTATTACATTAATCTCTACTGCCCCTTTACTGCCTCCCGAAAAGACAACAACCTTAGCATCACTGGGAATATTCCACCGCTTACGCAGCTGCTCACCTGACAAGTCTTCGTATATCTCTCTAACAGGATATCCAACAACAAGAAGTTTCTTATAAAACATAGAAGGGATAAACGGTTCACACTGATGAAAAGTGAGCAATATCTTGTCGGCAAAATGAAAAAGCACCTTGTTTGCTCTACCTGGTACAACATTTTGCTCATGAACCCAAAGGGTTCCAATTTTTCTCTTAGCCATAATTGAAGGCAGTACAACATGGCGACTACCAAAAGATATCACTGCATCTATATCACCTTTGTGTTTGGCTATAAAACGGGTGAATGACTTTAGACTATCCATATGTACAATCCAGCTATCGGCAACTTCAAAGTGTTTTTCCCCAAAGACGGTGAGTTTTACTTCTTGTCCTCTAAAACGTAATGCTTGTCCGAGACTAAATGCAGGAAAAAAATGTCCACCTGACGCTGTCCCTGCTATCAGTAAAATCACTGCACTGCCCCCTCTTTGTCTTTCATATTGTGTTTCCAATCTTCTGCAACAAATACTGCGGCAATACTATTCATTATTGTAAATATTATAAGTCCGGTTCTCCCCCACGAGAGAAATGGAACAGATATACCTGTAGGTGGAAATACATCATAAGTAGAAAGCATATTAAAAACCATCTGTAAAAGAAACCACAAAGCAAATCCCGATACAAATAGTCCTTTATAAGATTTCATTCGAAGACCAGATATCAGAAAAAACATTCCCCAAGACAACCATAATCCTACAAGTAATAGTTCAAACACCATTCCGAGCGTAACAGCTGTAAATGGTAGTATAGCATCAGACCATGGCACTGGAGGAATGTAGTTCATATTAGCAGGATAACTACCCCATAGACCACCCTTAAAAACAGCAAGAAAGTTTTTGACAACATGATAACTAATACCATTGGGATCTATAAATGGATCTTTCCAAACAAGTAAACGACTTATAGCGTGAGCAAATTGGTGAGGAATGGTTCCCTCAAGTGGAACACTTCTTAAGTGATAAGCTGATATAAATATACCTACAAGAACTACCGATGCTATATGTCTTCCTCTTCTACCATACCAAAGCATAAGCATGAATAAGAACCATAAGGCAAATAGTGAAGAGGTGCTTATATCTGGCTCGAGTAATATAAGAACATATGTTAAACCAAATAATATAGCCATTATGAAGAAATTCTTCCCAGTAATTCTTGTCTCGACATATACAACAGTAACTACGTATATAAGTAGCGTGGTAAATGCCAATGCTAAGCCTAAGACATTAGATAGAAATAGCGAACCCACAAATATACCTAGGGTAATGACTGAAAAAATCTTTTCTGAAACGGGCACAAGTTCAGGATTATGTTTTTGTTTATACCAATCCGCCCATATCTCTTCAATAACAAAGGAAATAAATATAAGAACTATCAGCTTCGCGATATCTGATATCTGAAAACCGAATAACCACCGTTTAGCACCATATATAGATGGTGCTACTGGCGTGAGCAGAAACATCAATAAACCAATGGTCACAATCATCAATATATACTTGATAGGATTCAATATAGAGCGGAAAAACTTATCAAGCAATTTAGGAGAAATAAGAAATATAAACGTTGCCGTTGCAATTGACGCTAAAAGTCCATAAAGGCCTCGCAACCAGAAATGGGGTTGATATATGACAAGAGCTCCAGGATCAAGTGTGTAAGCGATATAAGCTATAAGCTGGGAAAACATGATCATAACAAGCAATGCCACAAAAAGTTGTAATTTTATCGGTATATCTTGACTTTCCTTTCCCAGCTTAGTCATACTCCTTCGCCAGCCTGTTTACAATCTCTACAAATGTGTCTCCTCTGTGTTTGTAGTTGTTAAACATATCAAAGCTGGCACACGCTGGAGATAAAAGCACAGTATCACCTGGTTGGGCTTTCTTCCATAAAAGGGTAACAGCATCTTCTAGACTATCCACCAATTCATATTGAGAGTAGCCTATCTTATCCAAACTAGATTTAATATCAGAAGAGGTTTCGCCTATAAGGGCAATATATTTAACCCCTAATCTCTTTATCTCTTCTGCAAGTTCATCATACGACGTATCCTTTTTACTACCCCCAAGAATTAAAAGCAATTTAGAGCCTTCAAATCCTTTGATAGCAGCAATAGTAGATGCTACATTGGTGGCTTTTGAATCATTGATAAAGATAACTCCGCCTATAGTGGCAACCTCTTCCATCCTATGCCTGGCAAAGACAAAATCACTAAGAGATTCCGATGTTATTTCTCTAAGTTCTTTCTCATAGCCCAGTGCTATCAAAGCACTAAGAGCACCTAGTAAATCTTCAAGGTATGGAGGATACAAGAATCTTGGGTTTCCAGTTAAATCCCAGAGTAAACGATCATGGACATATACCTTATGATCGCGGACCATTACATCGGCATCTTGACCAGAGGGAGAAAACAACATTACAAAAGATGGAACCATAGATGCCCCTTTACTAGTCCATATATCATCGGCATTAAATATGGCAAAATCCTCTCTATCTTGATTGAGAAACATTCTCATCTTGGCCATGAAATATCCTTGCATATCACCATGTCTATTTAAATGATCAGGAGTTAAGTTTAGAAATACGCCAATATGCGGTTTAAATGTTGGAGCATATTCAAGCTGAAAAGAACTTACCTCTACAACGGGAATACCGTTAAATTCCACAGCATCAAGTACAGGAACACCAATATTGCCAAATGTTTGAGAATTGACCCCTAATTTGCGAAGAAGATGGTCAACAAGCATTGTCGTTGTCGTCTTACCATTGGTCCCTGTTATGGCTATCCAGTCATTTTTTTCCCTGTCAGTATAGGCAATTTCTATATCCCCGATGGCTGGAATACCCTTCTGGGTAAAGTAGGAAACAACGGGATGGTTGGGAGCAAATCCCGGAGAAACAGCCAATATGTCTATTCCTTCTAGGTAGAAAACTGATTCCTTTTCTTCCCATGTAGAACTTTCAGGATACGATAAACCTAAATTATCGTCATAGATATACACAATAGCCCTTTTTTTCCTAAGGTATGAAATCATAGATTTACCAGTTATACCATACCCCAGTACAAGTATTTTTTTATTTTGCCAATACATATGCTATCACCGTCGCAATCATACCACCTAAAGTTTGAAAAAATGTAAAACGAAAGACTATTTGTGGTTCACTCCAACCTAGCTTCTGAAAATGATGATGAATAGGAGACATAAGAAAAATTCTGTTACCTGTCCTCTTAAAATGGAGTACTTGTATTATAACTGATAATGTTTCAACAACAAAAACAATACCAATAAGCAACAGATACATTTCCATTTTGCTTCTTAAAAAAATAGTGGCAAGAATACCACCAATGGCAAAGGCACCTGTATCACCCATAAATATATCTGCAGGATGGGCATTGAACCATAAAAATCCTATCAAGAAACCTATAAGCATAAAGAACACGGCACCATATCCCGGTAAAAGTAACATTGAAAACAAGACAGCCACTATAGATGTCATAGCAAGGAGGCTATCAATACCATCTGTCATATTGGTAGCATTGACAACTGCCATAAACACAACAACAACCCATGCGATTTCCCATATAGAAGAAAATCGCCCCCATAAATATGCCCCAAGTATACCTATAAGGACCTGAAGCACAATTTTCTCTCGGGCTTTTAGTGGTCTATTGACACCTTTGATACCAAGTTTCATAATATCGTCTATAGTACCAACAAGCCCTATTAATACAGCAGGAAGCATATACCATGTTTTTGCCCAGAACATCAAAACAATCATCAAAATAAGCAGAGGTATACCACCCAGAGGGGGAACTTTCCTCTTAGTTTCTTCATAAAAATCGCGACTGTTTTTCTGCCACAGTCGCCTTTCACTAGCAAGCTCTACTATTAGTCCACATCCTCCTAAGCCTGCGAGCAAACCCGGAAGAAGCCATTTACTCATTTCAAGCGGGTTCATCTTCCACCAGCCCCACTACTTTTAAGAGTTTTTCAAGATGAATACTTCTCGATCCTTTAAAAGCCACAACAGAGTATCTATCCATCAGATCATTCACCTCGTCAACGATACTATCCACATTATCGTATAGCTCAACAGAGTGAAAACCACCGTCTACCAGTTTATCATATGTGGCCTTGACCTCGCTACCAACAAGCACAATCTTAGCTGGAGATAAAGAAGCCAAAAGATCTGCAAGCTCTTCATGATACTTACGAGAGTGCTTTCCAAGCTCCTTCATATCCCCAATAAATACAAGCAGAGATTCTTTATCTTGGACAAGCTTATCCAGTGTTTGAATAAAATACTTCATACTGGCTGGTGATGCATTATAAGCATCAAAGACGATCTTCTTGTCCCCTATATCGTATACCTGCATACGGCCCCAGACAGGAGAAAATTCTTCAAGTCTTGAGGCAATATAAGATAATGTCATATCATATATAAAGCCAACGGCTATAGCAGCCATAACATCAAATACATAGTGAATGCCATGAAGTGGGATATGTATTTTTTTACTTTCGCCAAATGCATTTATAGTAAAAGTTGTACCACTCCAGTCAACGGTAATACCTCGAGCTGATATATCTACATGTCCTTTTCTACCAAAGGTAATAACTTGATCGGAATGAATGTATGCATAATCCTTAACATCCTTATATAAGGAACCCGGTATAATAACCCATCCATTGGTGCGGACGTGTCTAAGAGCTTTAAGATTTTCCTTCTTGACCGTAGATAAGCTACCAAGATACTCTAGATGCTCAGCTGCAATAGCTGTAACAACAAGAATCTTGGGTTTTACTATACTAGCTAAAATATCTACATCTCCTACCTCATGCAGTGCAAGTTCAAAAACCGACATAGGAATACCCAAGGGCATATTAATTATTTCAGATGGCACGGAAATAAGGGTATTGAAATTACCGGGAGTGCGATAAAGCGTATAAATCCCAGATAGTATATGTGATATCAACTCTTTTGTAGTTGTTTTACCTACACTACCTATAACAGCAATAGTATCATTATCTACTTCCATCTGCATACGGGCACTTGCAATTTCCCATAGGGCTTTTAAGGTATTAGAAACACCAATTAGAGGTTGTGTATGATAGTGTTTAAAGAAATATTCTTCCCCAACTAAAGCGGCAACAGCACCGCGCTTTAAGGCATCATTCACATATTCGTGACCATCTGCATGCTCACCTTTGAGAGCCACAAATAGATCTCCTTCTTTAATCATACGACTATCGAATCTAATACGCTTGTATGCACTATAAGGTGAAACATTACCCAAGTGACCACCAGTTATACTTACAACACGCCCTATGGTTCTAAAACGCCACACGATATGCCCATCTCCTTTAAGACATTAAGATCTGAAAAGTCTAAGTTAACACCCTCTTTAGTAATATAGGCTTTTTCATCTCCTCGCCCTGCCAGAACAAGAACATCGCCAGGTTTACTTCTCTTCCATGCTTCTGCTACAGCAGATCTTCTTCCACCTACATATAATACCTTGTGAGAATACCCTCTTGAAACCCCACTATATACATCCATACATATAGTTTCTTCATCTTCTCCCTTCGGGTTATGTGGAGATATAAAAAGGGCATCGGCCATTCTGCTGGCTATAGCTCCGATTTTCCAACGTTTTACCCTGTCACCACTACCAACAGCTCCGACAACTATCATAATTCTCCTACCAGGATATAGATGTTTCACATCCTCTATTAGTCCCTGTACAGCCCTTGGTGTGTGAGCATAATCTACAATAACTGTTCGTCCCTCACATTGGTACGTTGCAAACCTACCAGAAGGTTTAGGCAAAGAGGATAAAACACCAGCATCTATACCAAATCCTAACTGATGGGCAAGTCCCAAAACTCCGGTCAAATTGTATATAAAAAACGAAGGCATAGCGGGTATCTGTGCCTTAAGAACGAAATCTTTTAGCAGCCACTCTACATGTATTTTCCCATTGTGTCTCCGCCATCTCCAAACAGTATAATCGGCATCGGGAACCATACCATATGTAATGGAACCCTCTCCAGACATCCTGAACAGCCTTCTTCCCCAATGATTCTGCAAACCAATAATGCGTCTTTCTTCTGGAACAGTAAACATAAAGCTATATTTTATTCTAAAGTATCCTTCTAATACGGGATGGGCATCTTGATGCTCTGGTTCTAGATTGGTAAATAGCGTCCACTGAAAAGGCACATAGGCTACACGACCTGTCATAATACCATGCGAAGATACTTCTATATAAATACGCTTAACACCTTTATCTTGTAATGTCCATATGCTTTCCCATAAGACATCGGGAAATGGTGTAGTATTACCAAGCGACTCTTTTAAAACCTTACCCTTAGCCCACAATCCTGTTGTTCCTATAGAACCACCATCTGGATCAATATAATGTGACCAAAACGTCGTGGATGACTTTCCATTTGTGCCTGTAACTCCGATAAAAGTAATATCAGAGACATCTCTAATACGACTAAGAATATATGCGGAAAATACAATAGGATCTTTAGTTTCTATCCAAAAGTGAGTATCTAGAGGGAAGTCATCTGGTGGTGCCATATAAGAAATAACACCAACAGCCCCTCTTTCTAAGGCTTGTTTCCAGAAGCGCACCCCGTCAACATGGGTACCCTTCACGGCAGTAAAAATATAACCAGGCTCTATACGGCGAGAATCAAATCTAACACCTAGAATGCCATTTTCATGCTTACCCCAAATTTTATATGCAGGTGCTCCTTCAATTAGAGTTTTTAACTGTCTTTCCACTACCTCTCCACCTTAACAGCAACAGGATAATAAGAGTTACCTATATCGTAAATATTGATATCATCAGAGTACTGTTTCATACGCGATATTTCACCTATAACAGAGCCACTACCAATACCTTCTGCTTTAACGGAATGGAATACCATGAGATATGATGATAAAGTCACAATAAGAACAAGACCTACTACAAGTAATACAACCATAACCAATAAACGCATCACCGCCAGCAAACTCCTAATATGGCTCCCTTCATAACCAACATGAGAGATTTCTTCTTTCTCCTCTACAATAATAAGCGAGGATCCTTTTCTTAGTGGTTCTATTTCCTGCAATTCTTCATAATTAAACTTCCTCGCCGTCCCTGGCCCTGCCAACCCAACTCACCTCTTTTCGAATATTCGCATTATGGCGCTACGCGCCTTTCTATTATTCTGAATTTCACTCCACTTTGGTCTAATACCATTCTTCTTTACAACTCTTCCCAACCCTTGATGCTTCAGTTCAGAAAATATTCTTTTCACCAGCTTATCCTCAAGGGAATGATAGGTGATAACACCAAGCCTGCCACCACTATTCAATACACTAATAGCTCCCCTTATACCTTTTTCTATGTTGTCAAACTCATTATTAACATAGATACGTAAAGCCTGGAACACCCTTGTGGCTGGATGTTTCTTATCTTTATATGGAACTATATCAGCCACAATGTCAGCAAGCTCTAATGTTGTCTCTATAGGTTTAGCCTTGCGATAGTGAATAATGGCATCTGCAATTTCATCTGCATACGGTTCTTCACCATATGCTGTAAATATATTGACAAGCTTATCTCTATCATATGAATTAACAACATCATATGCGGAGATAGGAGAAATATCTTTGGAAAATCTCATATCAAGAGGTCCTTCACGCATGAATGAAAATCCACGACTTCCCTCATAAACCTGATGAGTAGAGACACCCAAATCAAGTAAAACACCATCCACAGATGATAATTTCATATCATTTACAATATGGGGGATTTCTGCATAAGATGCATGAATAATCTCAGCTCTGGGTTCATGGGAGAACTGTTGTTTCAAAAACGCAATGGCATCTTCATCAACATCAAGCATAATTAAGAGACCATCTGGTGCAAGTTTATGCAAGATATAACGGGAATGTCCACCACTTCCCGCAGTGCCATCAATATACACACCAGATGGTCTTTTTATCAAATACTCTACAACCTCATTAGCAAGTACTGGAACATGCTCTGTATACACCATCCTATAACTATTGTAGAACCCATGGTATGATGTATACAACTATACATATATATGCAATAAAAGTTCACTCAAGTGTCACTTAATATTTAGACCTTCACAACAGCCCCTACTCGGTGCACCGGTATAGTTTTCGATATCTCGTCTATGCAATAATTATTTTCACATACAGCAAGCACCGTAGAATGAACTGGATTAACATCTGGTAAATCGGTAACATTCAAAGCATATCCATACTCAGCAAGAGAATTTTTATAACCTTCTAAACTATTCATATGCGACGGTGCCATAATAAAACATCCACAACTATGAAGTTTTCTTATGACGTCCCAAAGAATACGCTCATACGCAGGCGAAAATCTATCCCATCCAATAGCATAGACATCACCCTCATGAGGTTTTACAACCTCTGCAAGTTTTACCCTTCCAACAAGCCCTATAACCATTGTGGGAGGAATAGGTTTACCACCTGTAGTATTGTAAAGAGAAGCATTTCCTGACACAACAGGGACACCAGCAAACTCGCATGCATCTTTTAAGCCATGCATCATAGCAGATAGTCCCTCTGGATCTTCATCGGGATCTCCGTAGTTGATGCAGTCGGTAATACCCAAGGGCTCACCACCAACAGCAAACGTTTTTCTGACAGCCTCCAGTGTAGCAATGTATGTTCCCCAATATGCATCTTGATAACCGAGATCTCCCCTGCTGTGGGTAACAACACTATAACCATATTCGCTACCTTTAATTCTCATAATAGCCGGTCCAAATCCTGGTGGAAGTACAGTATCTGTTCCTACCATATAATCGTATTGAAAGTAAACATTAGAAGGTTCTACTTCTTTAAATGGAATATGCTTAAACTCTGGTATCTCTCCGGGAGTATACGGATATACATCTTCAAGTGGGGGATTGGTAATAACAGAAACAGGCACTTCCATAACCACTTCGTCTTTATACATAGCCCTATAAACTGGCTCCTGTATAATCTCGCCCAATACAGCTGTCTCAAGAAGATAATAACGGGCTATCTCCATTATCCGCTCTGCCTTTTCAGGTGATGTAAGCACTGCCATACGCTCCTGAGATTCGCTGATAAGAATCTCCCAAGGCTCCATGTCAGGCTCTCTAAGGGGGACCCTGTCAAGATAGACAACGGCACCCAAGTCACCAGCAGATGCCAGTTCCGATGTGGCAGATAGCACACCACCGGCACCAAGGTCTTGGGCCCCCTCAATAAGCCCCTCTTCTTTCATCTTGAGAAAAGCTTCTATGAGCTGTTTTTCCATAAAAGGATCGCCAACCTGGATAGACAACTTTGTGGCCTTTTCACCCTCTAAATCTTCAGATGCAAATGATGCCCCGTGTATTCCATCTCTACCGGTAGCACCGCCAAACAAGACGATAACCTGTCCCGGATAAGAGGCCTTAGATGGTATAACCTTGTCCCTCTCAACTATACCAACGGCCATGGCATTGACGAGGGGATTGTGTTTATAAAACTCAGATATACGAAGTTCACCACCAACAGTGGGTACACCAATAGAGTTGCCATAGTCGGAGATGCCTCGGATAATCCCCTCTGTTACATCTCCCATATGTAGAGAATCAAGAGAGGCATGAGGTCTTGCCCCCATGGCAAGAATATCCCTAATAATGCCACCAACACCGGTGGCAGCACCGTTGTATGGTTCAACAGCACTGGGGTGATTATGGCTTTCAATCTTAAATGCCACCGCCCACTTATCATCTATGGGTAACACACCGGCATTCCCCTGAATGGCATTCTCAGCTTTGGGAAGCATCTTTATGTATTTCTTCGTATGACTATAACCACAATGCTCACTCCACATAACGATAAATGCCTCTATCTCTACAGGGGTCGGCTCCCTACCAAGCCTCTTTTTCAACTCATCGTAGTATTTAAACGACACGATTACCACCCCTTATCCAGTCAAGAATAGAAAGGAACACATTTTTACCATAGTCCCACCCCAGAAGCTTCTCCATGGCACGCTCGGGATGTGGCATAAGGCCAAAGATGTTCTTATCCTCCGACAGTATGCCAGCTATCTTTTCATCTGAGCCATTGACATCTTCTACATATCTCAGTGCCACCTTGGGATCTCCTACCTTCACATACCTCCCAAAGGCATGGGCTATGGGAAGCTTAATTTTCTCACCCTGCTTGAAGCGAGATAGGAAAGGATTATCTGTATCTGTTATCTCCAGATCTACCCATTTGCAGATAAAAGTGCCACTGGTATTTTCAAGAAGTCCACCGGGTAAAAGTCCCATCTCCATAAGAACCTGAAAGCCGTTACATATACCAAGCACTAATCCACCTTTTTCCGCATATGCTCTAACACTCTTGGAAACAGGCTCCCTTGCCGCAACAGCACCAGCCCTGAGATAATCACCATATGAAAAACCTCCTGGAAGCACGACAAGGTCATATCCCTTAACATCACCATGCCAGTCTACATATTCAGGGGTAAACCCGGCAAGCTCTAAGGCATAGTAGGTATCCCTATCACAGTTTGTTCCGGGATATACAACAACGGCAGCCTTGGGATTCATATCATCCTCACCTCATACTGTTCCACAACAGGATTAACAAGCAGCTCTTCACATGCCTTTCTTACAATAGCCTCTGCCTCTTCTGGGGAATCTGCTTCAACCTCAATATTGACCGATTTACCTATGCGAAGAGATGTAACAGGCAGGTTATATTCCCCTACAAGAACCTTTCTTATGGTCTCACCACGGGGATCTCTAACATTCCCTTTATACTGAATATCTATCATAAAGTGATATGTTTGCGGCACTGCTCAAGCACCTCCTTATACTTGGCCATGGGATCGCCAAGATTTCTTCTGTATACATCCTTGTCAAATATCTCACCACTACGACGAAGTCTTAAAGTATCTGGAGAAATTTCATCGCCCAAGAGTATTTTTCCATCTTCTGCCTTACCAAACTCAAACTTCATATCCCACAGGTCATATCCCATTTCTTTGAATATATCCCTAAGGGCAAGGGCTATCTCTTTGGCCTGCCTTTCCATCTCTTCTGCATCATCAAGTGATGCAATACCGAGAATAGGTAAATGCTTTTTGCATACCATAGGATCATGTCTCTCATCGTCTTTGACAAAAAACTCAACAAGAGGCTCGGCAAATTCCTCTCCCTCCACACCGCCATATCTTCTGATAAAAGAGCCGGCCTTTTTAAACCTGACAACAACCTCAAGGGGATACATCTTTAAGGGTATAGCCTTAATAACATTAGGGGCTGTAAACTCCACAAACTGGTTATCTATACCTCTGTCTTTCAAAGCCCTCATTAGCCTTGCAGTAATCTCGGCACACATAGAACCCTTTCCAGACATTACATCGTGCTTTTCGCCATCACCAGCAGTAATATCATCTTTAAAATGCAGATACGCATATCCGTCTTTTATCTCTACAATCTTTGTCTTTCCCTCGTATACCATCACAGGTTCACCTCCGCATTAAGTACTTTTTCTCTCTGAGATTGTCTGTACTCTCTTAGTTTCTCTTCAAGCTCAGGATACTTCAGTGCCATAATCTCTATGGCAAGAAGTGCAGCATTCTTGGCCCTACCAATACCAACAGTGGCCACTGGTACCCCTGGTGGCATCTGGACAATAGACAAAAGGGCATCTACACCCTGTAAAGCCCCTGCCTTTACAGGCAAACCAATGACAGGTTTTAGTGTATGGGCAGCAACAACACCGGGTAGTGCAGCGGCAAGGCCAGCAGCGGTAATGAATACATCTACCTTGTCAGACACAGATTCTACATAGTCCACAAGCTCTTTGGGTGTTCTGTGGGCAGAAAGCACTTTTACATCCACCTCAACACCAAATTCCTTTAAAAGCAAAACTGCTGGACGCACAACATCAAAATCTGATGTACTCCCCATGATAATAGATACAAACACATACATCCCCCCTTAGGTATATTTAGGCTATAAGCCATATTTCACTTCAATAAATGGTGAAACCTTGCCTATAATGAGGGCATCTTCATATATACGAAGCACATGGTCTATATTCTCAGGTGATACCACGACTATGAGGCCAACACCCATATTAAATGTGTTTAGGGCTTCTTCAAAACCCACATAACCGAGTATCCAGTTTATAAAATCACGCTGTGGCAGTCCTATGCGATAGCCCTTATCCCTTAGCACCCTTCTCAGCGCCCTCTTAATACCCCCGCCGGTAACATGGGCTATGGCCTTAACATATGGAAATAGCTGTATGGCCTCTTTGTAGATACGGGTACCTGCAAGGAGGTCAAATGGAAGTTTTTCAATGTCTATATTTTCTTCACCAATAATCTTTCTAATAAGACTCCAACCATTGGAATGAAAACCTGACGAAGGAATACCCATGATGACATCGCCTATTTGAACATCATCTATAGGTAGTTTTTTCTCCCATATACCAATGGCAAATCCAGCGGCATCCCAATGCCCTCTGTCGTATATGTCTGGCATCTCTGCCGTTTCACCGGCAACAAGGTACATATCAACCTCTTCAAGTACTCCAGCAAGTGCCTCTATAAATTTCTTTAAAAACTCACCTATCTCAGAAACCCCAAGATAGTCTAAAAAGGCCAATGGTCTACCGCCTACGGAAACAATATCGTTGTAATTCATGGCCACAAGGTCCATAGCTGCATCTTTAAAACGCTCATATTTCGTATGAAGCAAAATCTTCGTGCCTATACCATCGGCTGTCACAACAATAGGCGGATTGACAAATGACAATATAGAAGCATACCCCGTTGGCTCCTTTATAAGCCAGTCGGGAACACTTACCTTTTCCTTAATGTAGCTGGCAAATTCATCACCCTTTTTCACATCCACACCAGCTTGCCTATATGTATATGTTTTCAATGTTCTCACCTCTCAATAAGCTCTCCGATATCCCTTCTAAAAAATGCACCAGGGAAAGACACAGACTCTGCACACCTGTAGGCCGATGTGCGTGCCTCTTCTGGTGTCATACCTGTCCCCATACAGTGGAAAACCCTGCCACCAGAAACAACCAATTTACCGCTTTCTTCCTTTACACCTGCATAAAATGCAAATCCCGTTGGCTCTCTTTCAATAACCTGACCCTTACGAGGCGATAGTGGATATCCCTCTGAGGCAATAACAACATCTACAGCAAAACACTTAGGAACAATCGGCTGAATGGATTCTCCTCTGTATGCACTTAACACACTACTTACAAAGCCAGAGGGATTCATCATCACAATAACTTCTGTTTCAGGATCCCCCATGCGAACATTGTATTCAAGCACATAAACCTTGTCATCTTTTATCATCAGTCCTATATATAAAAAGCCCTTATAAGAAATACCTTCAGACTTCAGGCCATCAAGTGTCAAGCGATATATATCCTCTATCTGATCTACAATGCCCTTGTCAACATTAATCGGTCCAACAGCCCCCATACCACCTGTGTTAGGTCCCTTTCCACCATCATATGCCCGTTTATAGTCGCGTGTAAAAGGAAACAGTGCAAAATGTTCTCCTGAGGCAACAGCCATAGCAGAAAGCTCAATACCTGGCAAATACTCTTCAACAACTACCGGTCCCTTGACACCTTTCAGAAAAGCTCCCTCTATAAGCATGGTGCCTTTTTCTACAGCTTTTTCAAAGTCATCTTCTATGATTACACCTTTACCACCGGCCAGTCCATCCGCCTTGATTACATAAGGAGGTGAAAATGATTTTAGAGCAGTTTTCAGCTCCTTAGGAGTGTTTACCACAATAAACGGGGCTGTAGGGATACCGTGTTTTTTCATAAACTCTTTTGCCCATATCTTAGAAGACTCAAGACGAGCCCCCCTGCTATCTGGTGCAAAGACATTGTCTTTGCCATCGGCTATACCACCGGCAATATATGTCTCAGATCCGGGAATGACTAAGATATCTTCTTCATCTGGTATTTCAGCAATATTGGTGCCATGTCGTGCAGTGCCAGGATTACCGGGCACATAATAAACATCATAGCCCTCTCTGTAAAAAGCCCATCCCATAGCATGTTCTCTCCCACCACTGCCTACTATAACAATCTTCATATTAACCCCTCCTTAGTGTCTAAATACACGAGACGATGCAGAGTAGAAAGTAATACCAAGCTCTTCGGCCCTCTTTAAAACTTCATTATCTCTTTTAGAACCCAAGGGGGCTACAACAACACTAACCCCTGCTTCTGCCAATATCTCTAACCCATCGGGGAATGGAAAGAAGGCATCAGAGGCGGCAACAGCCCCATGTGCTTTATCACCTGCAAGCGTTGTGGCAATCCACGCCGACCGTTTCCGAGAGGGTTGCCCTGTACCTATGCCAACAGTGACACTATTTTTTACAATGACAATGGCATTGGACTTTGCACCTTCTACGGCAACATACGCAAGCTTCATATCCATTACAACATCATCGGATATAGGCTTTCCGACCTGTAGCTGAAACTCTAGCGGTGGAAGTATTCTTTCAGAAACAACTAAGGCCCCAAAGGCAGGTTTTCCTACAAAGGCATCGTATCTACTGGGAACTATAAGACGCACTTTCTTTTTTCTAAGATATGCCAGGGCTTCTTCGGTAAACTCTGGGGCTACAATAACCTCCAGATATTTCTTGTAAGATTTGGCAACAGACAAAGTGAATGGAAAGTTCACCGCTAGTATTCCCCCATAGGCAGATTCTGCATCGGCATCTATAGCCTTTCTTACCGCTTCTTCTGGTGTATCGGCCACAGCCACTCCACACGGTGTCTGGTGTTTTAGTGCTACAGCTCCAAACGGTGCTATGTCTTTTAGATGTTGTGCAACAGCCCACGCCGCATCGGCATCAAGTAGGTTGTTGTAAGAAATCCGTCGTCCCTCATGAAGAAGCTGGAATGCCGGTTCACCATACACCCATGCCTTTTCATGAGGATTCTCACCATACCTAAGGGATATGCTCCCCTCTTTCAACTCTGAAAATATCACATGCATCCCCCCTGTTATCTGTAAAAATAACCTTTCTCCCCCGTATTTCATAAGGACAATGAAGCAGCCCATTTATCACCGGTGTATAGAAACGATGTTCTAACCTGTGGATATACTCTTCCAACTTCTCTATATCCCACTCAGGGTTCACCATCAGTGGATACTGAAAGATAATAGGTCCAGTATCTACTCCACTGTCAACGAAATGAATAGTGATACCGGTAACCCTGACGCCATAGTCATAAGCCTGCCTGATAGCATGCATACCAGGAAATGAAGGAAGAAGTGATGGATGAATATTGACAATCTTGCCGAAGTGTTCTTCTACAAACCATCTGGGTATTATCCTCATAAAACCAGCCAGAACTATCAAATGAGGTTTTATAGTATCTATAATCTCATCAAGCACACGAAACCGACGATGTTTAGGTAAAAGAGTATACGGTATACCCAGATACTCTGACCGTTTAATGGCAAACGCATTCTTTTTGTCGGTTATCAACATTGACACAGTAATATCTGTGAAATAAAGGCGTGTCTGCTTGACTATCGCCTCAAAATTTGAACCACTACCTGAGGCAAGCACCACAATGTTATACACCACTATCCACCTCGGGTACCCATGTATCGTAGTGTCCGTTTAGACATGCAAGGCATACATCCTCTCTACCCACAGCTTTGATAAGTCCTTCTATTGAAAGGTAAAACAGCTCATCTGCTCCTATAGTTTCTCGTATCTCCTCGACAGTATGGTCAGAGGCTATAAGTTCTCTGCGTGTAGCCGTATCTATTCCATAAAAGCATGGATATTTCACAGGTGGTGAATGTATACCAACAATGACCTTTCGTGCACCAGCCTCTCTGAGCATAGAAACAATAACCCCCATCGTACTTCCCCTTACAATAGAATCATCTATAAGAACAACATCTTTACCCTTAACAACTTCAGGTATGGGAATAAGCTTTTTCCTAACAGAGGACTTTCTATCTGTGGGCATAATAAATGTGCGTCCCATATATCTGTTTCTCATGAGGCCAAAGTCCATGGGGATACCAGATTCAGATGAAAAGCCTAAAGCCCCAGACAAGCCTGAATCAAGTACCGGTATAACGATATCGGCCTGTATCTTGTGCTCTTTATAAAGCCATCTTCCCATTTCAAATCGGGCCTTGTGAACATTAATACCTCCAAGATTAGAGTCTGGTCGGGCAAAATAGATATACTCGAACACACAAAATCTTCCTGGCCTATCTACAGATAGTTTTTGTATTTTAGGGGACTTACCTTTCTCCAATATAATAACCTGACCTCTTTCTACTTCTGTAATATCGGAAGCCCCTAAGACTACAAGGGCAGAATCCTCAGATGCCAAAACATATCCCCCGTCGTATTTCCCCCAAAATAACGGTCTATATCCATAAGGATCTCTGGCACCTATCATAAAATCTTCGTTAAGCACCAAAAGGCTATATGCCGCAGGAACAGTTTGCAATGCCCACAATACACTTTCAAGAGAATCTTCAAATGGAGCTATAGATACATAGTGAAGAAAAAGTTCAGAATCTACTGTTGTAGAAAAAACTGCTCCTCTTTCTAAAAATGTTTCCCTTCTATGAGATGCATCAGGTATTGTACCATTATGAGCTATCGCAAGCTTACCCTTACCTGTATATCCAACAAGGGGTTGTATTTCCTCAGGTCCTCCTACTGTGGAGTATCTGACATGCCCTATACCTGTATGTCCTTCAATAAAACTTTTTTCTGTAAGCACTTCTTTGACAAGCCCATGCCCTTTTATACTGGTAAAGTTATCCATTACAATACCAACAGATTCTTGTCCTCTATGCTGAAGATGCAACAAAAGGTCATGAAGCACAAAAAAAGCTCTTTCAACATCAAAAGCACCAGCAATACCGCACACACCGCATTCCCCCCAATTGTCCCCCGCTTTGATGTGGATATTATAGCAACTAATAACTAAAACGGCAATAGAATTTATTTAACAAACACTCTATTACGGCCATCTTCTTTGGCTTTATATAAGTTATTATCCGCTCTTTTCAGAGCTTCAGTAACAGACTCTCCAGATTGGGGAGATCCAAGTGTCCCCCCGATAGAAATTGTTATATGCAAACTTCCCCCATAGTAATTTACAGGCTGTTCAGCTACAAACAGTCTAATAGCCTCTGCATACTTTCTTAC
>JAADFF010000034.1 GCA_013153035.1 Dictyoglomota bacterium
ATACCGAAAAAGAAATAAGGTGATATAATACGCCCTATGGATCTATATACGCTGATTATTAACGCACTCAAAGTAGGCTACCTCGCATATGGCGGTGGAGGCACAATGATTGTGCTTGTACACCGTCTATTTGTACAGCCGGGATATCTGTCAGAAGACCTATTCTCCCGTATGGTAGGCACAACCTTTCTCGTGCCCGGTCCATTTGGCATTAATATTGGTGCACTGGCGGGACTTGAGGTAGCCGGTTTTCTCGGTGTCATCATCATGGTTCTCGGTATTATTGCCCCATCATTTACACTCATGCCCCTCATGTGGAAACTTATGGGACATATGCCCGACAACCGCTGGACTATAGGGTTTAAAAAATCAACAAAGGTTATAGGGTGGGCTCTTAGTTTCTTCGCAGCCATTCTAATACTAAAGGGGCTTATCGTTCATACAGGACACACGCTTGCCATAGGTATAAGTGTATATTCCCTACTCTGGATAGGGATTATGTATAAATACAAACTACACCCAGGCTGGTTTATTGGCTTTACCATGGTTTTAGGTGTGGTATTGGGGATGGTGGGCATCATATGACACTATGGGATATATTCATTACATCGGTAAAAATAGGCTTTTTGTCGTACGGTGGAGGCAACACAACAATTGTTTTATTTCACAGAGAATATGTAGAGAAGAGAAAGCTCATAGACGATGAAACTTTTTCTCACATGATAGGTCCATCTATCTTTGTACCCGGTCCGTCTGGACTTAATATCGCCTATGCTACGGGACTTGAGGTGCATGGTATAGCCGGTGCCATTGTATCCATGCTCGGTGTCATGCTCCCTCCGCTGCTTATTGTTATACCGCTATGGCTGTTTCTCAAAAAGACATCTGAAATACCTGCACTGTCGGGGCTGAAGTTAGCCCTCAAGGTTGTTGGTGGCACAATGGCACTCTATGCAGCACTCGTTATATTGGAACGAATACTGGCAGAAAAGACAAAGGTTAAGATAGCATCCCTCATATACGGAATAGGAATCATTACACTTCTTGCTCTGGGGGTCAACCTCATCTTGGTTGTCCTACTTAGTATTATCTTGGCTCCCCTTATGGGTATATTTGTTGATACATGAGTATAAAACTTCTGTAAGCTGTCTTGCCCTTTCTATAGGCAGATAATCAAACGCCTCTTTATCAGGCCTATAGTACATATAGGTACTCTTTGTTCTCCAGAAAATCTTAGAAAGAATCCCTTTATCCACCCTATAAGGGATAATTCCCTTAACTTCACCTCCATGGACAAGAACATACACCACATTGGTTGTAGGGGTATTTTCTGGGTATGCCATTTTCAACACAGAAGAGAGACATATACTACTACCTATGGTGATACTGGCATCTAAAGGCGGTAAAGTGCCATACACAATGGCCATAGTACCATCCCGTACAGGAAGCACATGGCCCTCATAAGGTTGAGGAGGGACAAGAAGAGCCCCTCCTAACCAGAAAAACACCATCACAAGAATGACAAAGGCTATAACATAAAACCAGTCTTTCATCACTCTACTTTACTTATGAGACTTGAAGAAACCCTTAATATCCTCTGTAAGCTTCTGGGCAGCTGTTGCCGACAGCTCATAAGCCTGACCATTCCACACAATAATAGACTTGGTAGATGTAGAGACAAAGTTTTCCAGTGACACTAAGGTTTTCGTCCCTACCTCACCTACAAACACACCTCTAACATTGCCACCATAGAAGAAAAATGCCAGGGGAACACCCATCTGATTTTCCGGAATACCCGGATAGGCCTCTTTGTATATCTTGACAAAGAACTGCTGGGCATCTTTGGTGGCCCCATAACCGGGGTTGACCTCTACAAAACACATACCGCTCTTACCAAACACCTCTGTGGCATAACCCTTAAGAGCACGGCAGTGAGGACATCCCTCTGTACCAAATATCACAAGCCCTTTTTCTGGAGGGCAGTTTTCTGTTGTTCCTACAGTCTGGGTACTCGTAGTCTGGGTAGTACCTGTGGTACCACCGCTACTGTTAGATTGAGACTGATTATTACCACATCCCACAAATGACAAAGCCACCGCAGCAGTTATAACCACTACTGCCAATATTGTTAATAATCTGCGCCACTTCATAACAAACACCTCCCTATACCCTTATACCACAAATGTTATATAGATATTAGCACATTACGGGCATAGGGAAAATCTGTGATACCACAGACATGAGCTACACGATGGGGTATTACCCCAACAATCAGACCAAGTTGTCTGCATCAGCTCACATCTACCTTTGAGATCACATGTGGCACAGTCAGGCACCTGATAGGTATTGACCTTGAAACGAAATAGCCTATACTCAGGCTTATTCCAGATATCATAAAGGCTCTCATTCATAATATTGCCAAACGAGTACCGCTGTACTTCAACAGGTTCGCCAAAAATCCATTCAGTATATGAGTGGGCCAGCCTATAGCATGGAAGAACTTCGCCATCCCAACCTATTACCGTCGCCTTGTCAAGGGCAAATGGACAATACCTCTCAGATTTCACAGTAAACTCAGGTATCTCAACCTTTACACCATATTTTGCTCCCCACAGATAGATCTTATCCTTTAGTTTTCTTGCATCATCGGGAAGCAAAGGATATATAGGTTCATCTTTGACACTCTCGGCAAAAGGAATAACATTAGACAGTATGAGACCGGACACTCCAAACTCACCGGCCTTTTTTATCTCCTCTTCTACAAGGGCAAAGTTTTCCTTCATAATAACCATTTCCCATAAAACGCGGGGAAAAGCACGGGATTTTTCACGACGATACTCAAGAAGACTCCTTGTAGCATCAAACACAGTAGACAGACTGATACCTCTAATATCGGCAAATATATCCTCATTAGGACTATCTACAGAAATGATAACCTCTCCAATGTGAAGGTCTACAAGAAACTTTGCCAGCTCGTCAGTAATCATTGTGCCATTGGTCGTAATTTTAATGTAATAACCTCTCTCTGCTAACCTCTGAATCCACTCCTTGAAACGCCAATGAAATGTAGGTTCTCCTATACCACCAACTACAACGGTTTTTAGATGAGGAAAAGCCTTCAAATCCTCCATAAGTTTGTCAAATGTTTCATCACTCATATTACCCAGATCATCTTTCCATGTCTGGCGATAGCACATCTTACAACTGAGATTACAGGTATTATTGAACTCAATGTATATCTTCTTCAAGTCGGGTTTATCGGTGAGAATAAGTTTTTCACCCCTAAAATCCACAACGAATTCCACTGCGGTCGCCTCCTCGTATATTCACTTTTACCTATTATAGAACAAACATGGGTTATTTATTAGAAAAATAGTAGTTCTTTATACACATCAACTTGTTAAAGAGAGGGGATTACACTTACATATGTTAGCAATCTCCTCATACTATTGCTAATATTGTGGTATCCTTTAAGTAGATACCCACACTTTGTGTGGATGGGAGGTGGAACATATGGGAAAAATTATAGGTATAGACTTAGGAACATCTAACTCTGCCGCCGCTGTTGTACTTGGTGGCAGACCAACAATCATACCCTCTGCAGAGGGCTCTACAATGTACGGAAAAACTGTGCCATCTGTTGTGGCATTTACCAAAGACGGGCAGGTGCTCGTTGGAGAACCTGCACGCAGACAGGCAACCATGAACCCTGAGGGTACCGTAACTGGTGTGAAAAGGCTTATGGGTACCCGTAAAAAGATTAAAATATTTGATAAGGAGTATACCCCAGAGCAGATATCTGCCTTTATTTTGCAGAAGATAAAAAAAGATGCCGAGGCATTTCTTGGTGAGCCTGTAGAGAAGGCTATTATTACCGTACCTGCATACTTTAACGATGCACAGAGACAGGCAACAAAAAATGCCGGTAAGATTGCGGGCTTGGAGGTTGTCAGACTGTTAAACGAGCCTACAGCAGCAGCACTGGCATATGGTATTGACAAAGAGGGCGATGACATTAATATTCTCGTGTTTGACTTTGGTGGCGGTACACTTGATGTTACCATCATGAACTTTGGTGGTGGTGTATTCCAGGTGCTATCTACTGCCGGTGATACCAAGCTCGGTGGTAGAGACATGGATAGGGCACTTCTGGAATATGTGCTATCTGAGTTTGAAGCAGAGCACGGTATAGACCTCAGGCAGGACCACATGGCAATGGTGAGACTCAGGGAGGCAGTTGAAAAGGCCAAGATCGAGCTTTCTTCTACCCTCACAACCGATATATCCCTGCCATTTATTGCCATGAAAGATGGTCAGCCTGTGCACCTGCAGATGACACTGACAAGGGCAAAACTGGAAAGCCTTGTATCCCCCATTGTTGAGCGCACAAGGGGACCCATTGACCAGGCACTGAAAGATGCCGGTATGACAAAGGCTGACATAGACAAGATCATTCTCATCGGTGGTCCTACTCGCATGCCTATTGTTCAGAAGTTTGTTGAAGATTATTTCGGCAAATCTATTGAGCGTGGTGTAGACCCCATGGAGGCTGTTGCCATAGGTGCAGCACTACAGGCAGGTATTGTTGAGGGTAGTGTGGAGAAAGATATTGTGCTTGTCGATGTTACACCACTGTCCCTTGGTGTTGAGACCTTTGGTGGTATTGTCCATGTTCTCATACCAAGAAACACACCAATTCCTGTGAAGAAGAGTGAGATATTCACCACCGTTGCCGACAACCAGACACAGGTTGAGGTTCATGTCGTGCAGGGTGAGAGAAAGTTTGCCAAAGACAACCTATCTCTTGGTCGTTTCATACTTGATGGTATCCCACCAGCACCCCGTGGTGTGCCCAAGATAGAGGTGACATTTGAGATAGATGAAAACGGCATACTGAAAGTCACGGCAAAGGATACGGCAACAGGTAAGTCTCAGCATATTACCATCACAGGCTCTAAGAACCTCTCTGAAGAGGAGATTGAGCGCATGAGAAAGATGGCAGAAGAATTTGCCGAAGAGGATAGAAAGAGGGCTGAGCATGTTGAGACACTGAACAAGGCAGATCAGATGGTGTATGAAACACGCAAGGTGCTAAAGGAATATGGCGACAAAGTACCCGCCGATGTTAAGGAGCGCATTGAGAAGCTTGTAAATGAACTTGAGGAGCTCGTCAAGCAGCAGGCAGAAACAGAAAAACTAAAGGCAAAGATGGAAGAGCTCTCTGAAGAGGTTAAGAAGATAGGAGAATCCATATACGGTGCCGGTGGTGCACCTGGCACAGGTCCATTTGGCGGTGGCGATGTACCACCTAACGGCGGACAGGGACCATCTGGCTCTGATGACGATAATGACACCATAGATGGCACACCAAACTTCTAAAAAGCCTTACACATAAAGACAAAGGGGGGAGCATAAGCTCCCTCCTTTACTTTTACTGTCTGGGCACGATGTATAAGATGTTTCGCATCAACCTTATCTGAAAAGATGTGCCATCTTTTTCCACCTTTACAAGGTTTTTATGCTCTGGGTCTTCAATAAGATAGCACCCTTTCTGTATAAATCCAGGATACCACACGACGGTATATCCCTTTATATGAAAAGTCCTGTACACAGGACCTTCCTTTCCATTCGATAGTTTATTTACAAATGTATTGAGAAATGGTGACTGCCTGTATATGCTAAGGTCGGCTACAACATCGTCTTTATCTCTATTAAAGACATCACATTGATGGCTTTTTATAGAAAACACAGCCATAACCATCTTTCCAGCCATAGATATCTCATAATAGTAATCTGCCTGTATCTTGCTCTCCACTTCCATCATTCTACGCACCTGCTTTTTCACATCGGCAACATTGAAGTAATCTGCATTGTATCGTAGCTCATGCCATGCATGGTCATCATCTGAGTAGTAGACAAAGTATACATACTTTGCATCGTCCATCGTTATAACCTTGCTGTATTTTTCTACATGCAGCGGCTCTCCGGGCTTTTTCGGAAGCACAATAAAGCCTACCTCTACATATACACCATCCGGTCTGTCATAGGAGATGTTGTAGTAAAGCCTCACGCTACCATCTAACACAGGCTCTGCATAGTTTATATGGTCAATGGTGATGTGATCTGGCACAGACACATGGGCTGAAGACATATCCCCACTAACCGTCACATTAACCCTGAGTATATCGGTATCTTTAGAAAGATCGTAAAGTAGTGTATGTTCTTTTCCGTCAAACAGATACA
>JAADFF010000032.1 GCA_013153035.1 Dictyoglomota bacterium
TAATCTTGTTTGGAATATTCCATAGGTAGAGCAGCCTCTTTGCTATATTGGCAGATATCTCAGCATGATCTTGTTCTGTGATTTCTTCTATCGGACGTCCTATATCGTGTAGGATTGCTGATAGTTTAATGGCAAAGAGATTGCCACCTTCTTTTTCCCATATCAATGTGGCGTTGCGAAGCACTCTTTTAACATGACCTATATCATGATTTCCACTATCTAAGAATGCATGAGCTACTTTCCATGCCTCGTTTATTATTTCTTCTTCTGTCACAACCCATCACTCCCGTGCGTATATGTATGTGAAAAATTATAACAAGGAGGTAGAAATTATGAAGAAGCGATTCAACATGCGTGCATTTACAACATTCATGATGGCCTGGTCGTTTGTATTTCTCTTTATATCAGGTATTGTTCTATTTATCGCACCTTCAGGTAGGGTAGCCAATTGGTCACAGTGGACATTTTTAGGACTTGATAAAGATGCTTGGGAGACTGTTCATGTTATATGGGCTATTGTGTTTACAATTGCTACTGTGTTTCACTTAAAGTATAATTGGGCTATTTTTAAGTCATATTTTGTGAACTGGGCTAAAGAAGTAAAAAGTGTAAGACTCCGTGAAGTCGGTGTAGCTACTATTTTATCTATTGCCATATTTATCGGAGCTGCTGTGTCATTTGCCCCGTTTGCCTATATTATGAATACCTCTGAATATTTTAAGGATGTATGGGAGGAAAAAAGTCCTATCCTCCAACTGGAACCTGATAAAATGACCCTTTCTGAGCTTGCAGAGCACTTTGGTGTATCGGAAACCGCTATCAATAATTACTTGAAGGGACAGCTGGGACTTGAGCCGATGAATGCAACAGAAACACTTGAGGATTATAAGCACAGAATGGAAGAAGAAGGTTATATTACAGATGAGGAAAAGATGGGAACATGGGATATTTACTATGCGTTAAGAGACCACTTTCAGAGTGTGGAGTCGGAAGGTAGTGAAGGAACATCAGTCATAAAAGGACAAGGATATGGTAGGTATACAGTATCAGAGCTTGCTGAAAAAGAGGGTATTGATGTGGATAAGGCTGTAGAGAACCTTCAAAATTATGTTGGTGGCACTATAGACATAGATAAGGATACACGTATAAGGGATATTATGGATGCTACTGGGCTTGATGCAGAGTCTATTATATCCATCATGAAGACAGGTAAGACAGAGTAGAAGTGATAAGTTCTTAATGGAAAAGGCCGACCTGTGGGGGCAGGTCGGCCTTTGTTTTATTCAGGTATCTGGCTTTCATTAGCGAAAAAGTGCCAATACACTCTGTGGGGCTGTATTAGCCTGTGCGAGCATGGCAGTTGCTGTCTGCTGTAGTATTTGGTCTCTTGTAGCATACAGCTGCTCTTTGGCCATATCAGCGTTGTAGATTCTGTTCCAAGATGCCTCAACATTGACCTGGGCAATCATGAGAGTTTCTTCCTTGGCCTGCAGTCTGGAGCTAAGTGCACCGATACCAGCTAGCCACTCAGATGTGTTTCTGATAGCAGCATCGACTCTCTGCAGTAGCTCATTGGCAGATGCATTAACGTTAGTAGAGTTGGCATAGCTTGTTGTAACTCCTGCTGCATCTTTCACGCCAAGGTAGGCATATACCATTCCTACGGTAATGGCAGAAGAGGCATTGATAAGGCCGCTATCTGAGCTATATACGCTTGCAGTTGCTGCCTTGCTGGTGTCATCGGCTTTGGTGAATACAACACCTAAGTTATCGGCTTTTGTGGTCCAATTTGCCCAGTTTTCTTCTGTATTGTTGATGGCTACACTGGTTCCACCGCCAATGTCAACTGTGTTAGTGTCTGTGTTGAATAAAACCTTGTAGCTTCTCTGCCATGTTGTTGTTTCACCAGAGTCAGCTCCACTCTGGAAGTGGAAAGTAGTAGATGCTAAATTGTCTGCTGCTGGAGGAGTAGAGTTGTCAAGAAGTCCTAAATCGTTCCAACGGGTTTCATGAGCGATACGCACAATCTCATGGAGATACTCTTTTACCTGCTGTGCAATAGCAAGACGTTCCTCAGTTCCCATAGTGTCATTTGCTGCCTGTGAAATTTTGTCACGAATGTCAAGTAGTAGATCTTTAATCTTGGTAATACCACCTTCTGCAACGGAGAGCATGTTCTTAGCATCGGCGATGTTGTCAAGTGCTACACCAAGTCCTCTACTGCGGGCCTTGAGCTTGATGGCAATACGATAACCTGCGGGATCATCTGCTGCCTTAGTGATACGCACACCAGTTGCCAAACGCAACTGTCTCAATGCTAGGTCATTATTGACCAGCTTTAGGCTGTTGAGGGCATTCATTGCCCCAATGTTGGTTCTGATCCTTGTCAGATCAGCCAGTGCCATGCGCGACACCTCCTTCCATGGTTTTCGTTTTCGAGGGGCATCCATTCCCCTCAATCGTTATATCGGAAGAAGTCACGAAAAATTTACCCCTTTTCTAAATGACTTAGATATATATGCCGATGATAATATATGAATAGGATGTTAGGAGGTGCGTGTGGGTGGGATGGTTTGAATATATTTATGAAATTGATTGGCAAGAAGACGGGGTTCCATATATTGCCCCTTTTGATATAGATACATTAAAGGCATATGGTATAGAAGCTGATTTAGATAAACAGGCATGGAAAGAATGGTTGTCCAAATGGAGGAGCCATGCAGCACAGAGTAGAAAAGATATTTTTACCAAGCGTAATCAGCGATTTTTATATTTTATAGATGGGCGAAAGAAGATTTATAGCAAAGTGCTTTTAAAAGGCGGTGTTGTGGGAGTTTTTGTAGAGGTATTGGCTGGTACTGTGGAATGGTCCTTACAGAGGGGAATACAGGTGATGTTTGATACTGTGTCTCCGCCACGTGGTCGCAGATACTTTATTGTTGTTGATGATATAAAAGAAAATGTAGATGAGGAACTTCCAGATAAGATAGTATTACTTCCCGGTGAAATGGAGTTTCAGGTTGTTTATATTGATGGTGAGGAGCGCATAGATGATACGATATTGCAGCTTATGGTTGAACTAGAGAAGGAAGAAATAAAAGATATAGCAAATAAGGTAGCAGGTGATGATGTGGCAATTATTTGGGATGGTAGTCTTATGGCCCTTGGTGAAGAATATATATATAGCAATGTGCCCCTTGTAGGATTTAACCGGTATATGGCCATGAGATATATGCCCAGAGAGGTAGAGAGTATCTATGATATTCTTTATGATTTAGATGTTGCCGAAAGAACTCCCTTGTTTGGTATAACGGGCTTTCACGAAAACCTATCCCTGGTTTCTTCTTATATTCGTTTGATAAAACCTGAAGAAGAGCAACCTGCTACTATTAGAGGCATCGCACTATTTGAAACTCTCCACAATAGTGACAACATTCCCGCTACGCTAACGGAGCTCTATGATTTCTTAGCTCTTATGCTTCCCCGCCTTTCGACATCAGCCCCGTTTGGTCAGGGAACGGAAACCCTGTTTCCTCTACTTGCAGCACAGGGTAATCTGGTTCACTATTTTATACCGCGTGAATATGTGGCGTATCTTATTACCAAGGAAGTTATGAATACCCGACAGAAAAAAGATTAGTTATAATATCATCCTATAAACAAATGGCAAAAAGGTGGTGAGGACATTGGCTATCCTCAAGGTTGTTGATGTAGATAAATGTATTGGATGTATGTCGTGTATGCAGGCGTGTGCTCGTTTTCGGTATCAAAGCTTTTCGCTCTATAGGGCTGCCCTTCAGGTAAAGACAAGGGGAGGTATTTCCAGTGGTTTTCAGGTAAACACATGCCTTGGATGTACTGAACCTATGTGTGCTGAGGCATGTCCTACAGAGGCACTGATTCCCCGTAAAGGAGGAGGAGTGGTATTTAGACAGAATCTCTGTATCGGATGTGGGGAATGTGAAAAGGCATGTCCTGTTGATGCTATTCGCATGGATCCACAGTGGCATATTCCTATAGTATGTGTACAGTGTGGTATATGTACACAGTATTGTCCTCATGAAGTGATACAAATGGTAGAAGAGGTGGTCCCACATGTGGATAAATGATGTACGAGTACTTCATATAGATTTGACAAATCGTAAGGTAAGACTGGAACATAGACCAGATCTCAAGGATTGGATTGGAGGCACTGGTGCTGCCAGCAAGTTATTTGAAGAATTGCAAGGACATGAAATACCTGCAGGGGATGATAAGTCTCCTATTATATTTGCAACAGGTCCACTTAATGGGGTACTTCCACTTATGACAAAGGTAGTATCTATTTATCGTTCACCATATACAGGTGACTGGGGAGAATCTCATGCTGGTGGTCGCCTTGGCATGGTAATGGCGTATGCGGGTATAGACCTTTTGGTTATAACTGGTAAATCAGAAAGACCGGTATATCTTGTGATAGGTCCGCACTCTGTTGAATTTAAAGATGCAAGACATTTATGGGGGCTTGATGTATTCACAACAGGAAGACTTATTAGACTTCATGAAAAACGTGCTAGTGGAAGAAGAAGTATTCTTAGGATAGGACCTGCTGCCGAAAGAGGTGTGAAATTTGCCGGTGTTAATGTTGATACCTTTAGACACTTTGGTAGATTAGGCCTTGGCACCCTTATGGGTATGAAAAATCTTAAGGCCATTGTCGTTGTTGGCGATGATTCTACCCATTTTGGTGTTAATCCTGAGTATACAAAGTTTTATAAGGAAATATATGATCTTGTAGTAGGTTCTGACCTACTGCACAAATATCATGATCTGGGGACTCCCCAGAATGTGTTGCCACTAAATAGTATTAAGTCTCTACCCACCAAGAATATGCAGAAAACCCAGTTTGAGTACGCTGAAAATATTAGTGGAGAATACTTTGCCGATAATCTTCTTGTGAGAAAGATTGCATGTTCTGGTTGTCAGGTTGGTTGTATACATGTGGGACTTTTAAGGGAACAATTTGGTCCTGAGCATGAATATAAGTACACTCAAGTTTCTTATGATCACGAACTTATATTTGCACTTGGTAGTATGCTTGAAACAAAGACGGCGGAAGAGGTTTTGAAACTCATTGACCAAGTGGAGAGATTGGGCCTTGATGCTATATCCTCTGGTGTAGCCCTTGCATGGACAACAGAGGCCCTTGAGAGGGGTATTATTTCCGAAAAGGATACAGGTATAAAACTTCAGTGGGGTGATACCGAGCGCTATCTGGAGGCCCTTCAGATGCTTGCCTATAGGGTTAATGACTTCTGGCATCTTCTTGGCGAGGGAACAATGGCAGCTGCTCGTGAGTATGGTGGAGAGGACTTTGCAGCGGTACTGGGTCAAGAGATGGCTGGTTATGCTACAGGTCCTGTTTATTATGTATCTCAGGCTATGGGGGTAAGGCATTCCCATCTTGATACAGCAGGCTATTCGTTTGATCAAAAGGCTACCGAGTATACACCAGAAGCTGCACTGGAATATATCATTAGCGAAGATAGAAGAAGAGTGGTGCTAACTTCCCTTGTATCTTGTCTCTTTGCCAGAGGGCTTTACACATGGGATAGGGTGAAAAAGGGACTTTCTATTATTGGTTATGAAAAGCAAGCTGAAGAGGCAGAGGAGATTGGTGATGAAATAAGGAGACTCAGGTGGAAACTAAAGGTGGCTATGGGATATGATCCTGATAATGTCAAGATTCCCAAACGGTACTTTGAAACAGAGACATTTAGAGGTAAACCTGATCCTGAGTTTACAAATAAGCTTATAAAGATGTATGCATCACATATCAAAGAGCTTATAAAATAAGGGGGCTTTATGCCCCCTTACTTTATTCTTCTACTTCCTCGGTAAGTTCTATTTCTGCCAGTGTTGTTGCAAGCATGTTTAGAGAGTTTGCTATTTCACTGACTACCGTGACATAGTCTTCAAGGTCTCTAAGACCCCTTATGCTACCAGATTCACCGGCAATTTTATAGGTCATCTCGGTAAACTCACTCATGCTGAGCAAGATACGAGATAATGCTCCGATACTTTCTTTAATATTCTCTCTTGTTTTGTCCATATAGACACCTCCTTATGCTTTCATATCTAAAATATATCCCATAAGCTCGTCTGCTGTCTTGATGAGTTTGATGCCCATCTTGGTATATGTTGTGTTTTGCAGAAGATTAGGCAT
>JAADFF010000067.1 GCA_013153035.1 Dictyoglomota bacterium
CCCTCCCGTTGACAACAATATATCTCTGTGGTATCCTATTAAAGCAGTATGTTATTTATACTGAAACATGGTATGGAGCGGGTGTAGCTCAGGGGTAGAGCATCAGCTTCCCAAGCTGAGGGCCGCGGGTTCGAATCCCGTCACCCGCTCCATGGGCAAGGTCTAGTGAGGCGGCGTAGCCAAGTGGACAAAGGCGGGGGACTGCAAATCCCTTATTCGCGGGTTCGAATCCCGCCGCCGCCTCCATTTTGTTATGGTGTGGGGATGTAGCTCAGTGGGAGAGCGCCTGCTTCGCAAGCAGGAGGTCGCGGGTTCGACTCCCGTCATCTCCACCATTCCCTGCTTCGCCGCAGGGCGAAGCCGAGGAAGAAAAAAACTCGTCCGAAGGGAGGTATGTTGAGTGAGACGTATTTATGAGCTTATGATTTTGGTCAAGCCCGTAGAAGAGGGTAGGTACAAAGAGATTAACGATTGGGTACTTGAGAGAATTAAAGAGTTTGGTGGAGAACTTGTTGAGCCAGTTGATGAGTGGGGTAAGCGTAAGCTTGCTTATCCAGTGGAGAAATTTAAAGAGGGCTATTACACTGTTTTTCTGTTTGCACTTCCACCAGAAAACCTTGAGGAGTTCAAACATCTTCTTAAGATTAATGAGGATATTCTCCGCTTTATGCTTCTGAGAAAAGAGAAACTGGAAAAGAAGTATAAAGATAAGCTTGTTCCTTCTGCTGAGACTACAGAAGAGTCTGCGGAGTAAGGTGGAGCGTTATGAATGCCAACAACACAGTGGTTCTTGTTGGTAGGGTAGCCAGTCAGCCCGATATCAGATATGTGGGTACTACCAAGAAATTGACTTTTCGTATTGCTGTGAAAAAATCTTTTAAGAGGCAAAATGACGATGTAGATGCCTATTTTATTCCCATTGCTGTATGGGGAGGAAGGGCTGACGGTCTTGAAAAGCTCATTGCCAGTGGGGTATTCCAAAAAGGAACACTCGTGTCTGTTGTTGGTGAGCTGAGGGTGGATTCCTATGAAGACCGTAGTGGTATACGCCGTAAGAGTATAGAAGTAGCAGCCGATAGTGTTCAGATTCTTTCAACATCTGGTAATGCTGCTAGACCAGAAGTGATAGAAGAGGAAGAAGATATCATCAAAGAGCTTGGTGATATCGATAAGGACATCGATGCTCTGGATTCATTTGAGGAGTCAGTATCACCTCGCAAAGAGGTTGATTCATTTGATGATGATATTCCAGATTTTCCCGATGATTCATTTGACGATGATTCGTTTGATCCAGATGTTCTTCCATAAGAAAGAAAGGAGGGATTTATATGGCATATAGAAGAAAAAGAAGAAAGATGAAAACATGCCCATTCTGCATGGAGGGTATAAGAGAGATAGATTATAAGGATGTGGGTAGACTGAAGAAGTATCTAAACGATAGAGGTAAGATCATTCCCAGAAGAGTAACTGGTGTTTGTGCTTTCCATCAGAGGAGTCTTTCTCGCGCTATTAAGCGTGCCAGAGAGATGGCTCTTCTGCCATACCTCATTGTGTAATAGTGTAAAATAAAAACAAAAAAACTGATATAGGGAGGTGAGGGAGGGCACCCATATGGGTGTCCTCTTTGCTTATGAAGGTATTACTGACCAAAGATGTTGCAGGACTGGGTTCAAGAGGACAAATTGTAGATGTATCTGAGGGTTATGCTGTTAACTACTTGTTTCGAAGAAAATTGGCTGTGCCTGCCAATGAGGGCATTATTAAGGAAGTAGAGAAGAAACAAAAGGCAAAGAAGGCTAAAGAAGAGAAGAAGAGACAGGCTGCCCTTGAGATTAAAGAAAAGCTTGATGGCATGATTCTGGAAATTAGAAGAGAAGCCGGTGATAGTGGAAAATTATTTTCTGCAATTACCAGTAAAGACATTGCTTCTGAACTAAAAAATAGAGGATTTGACATTGAGAAAAAGCAGATAGAGTTGAAAAGACCTATCAAACTGTTGGGAGATACTCCGGTAAAGGTTAAAATATTCAAGGATATTTCGGCAGAGATTGTTGTCAGGGCAACTAAGGCATAAGGGGAGTGTATCTATATGGCTGATGTGCCTGTTCAAGGGCTTCCTCATGATAGTGAGGCAGAGTGGGCAATTCTTGCACTTACACTTACAGATCCTCAGAGACTGGAGGAGCTGGTATCTCGTCTTGATGAGGACGCATTTTATGAACCTATACACAGAGAGATATTTCGTGTTTTTAAGAAAATACACGAAAATAAGCAAAGCTTATCTCTGCCTCGTATAAAAGAATACTTATCCCGAGAAGGAAAGTATACCCAGGAGATCGAAGAGGTATTGCTTAACATGTCTGTGAGGTATACTCTTGCCGATGTGCCAATGTTGTGGGATGGATACCTCGATATTGTTGTTGAGAAGGCTATGCTCCGCCGTATTGCTGAGGCAGGTCGTTCTCTAATAGAGTTAGCCAAGCAGTATGACAACATGCCTGATCGTACAATGAAAAAAATCATAGATGAAGCAGAGAGGAAACTCTTCGAGCATCTTGGTGACAGGGAACTGGGTAGTGCTGTTCACATTATGGAGGCTGTCAATGAATTTGTTTCTTATGTTGAGCAATTTGACAATGCCGATCATGCCCATAGTCTTGTTATTCCCACAGAGATTCCCGAACTAGATGATATTCTTAATGGTGGATTGGGGCGCTCTGACCTAATTATTGTGGCTGCCCGTCCATCTGTTGGTAAAACTGCACTTGCACTTCATATAGCTCTAACAGTGGCACGGCATTATGGAGTGCTTTTTTTCTCACTCGAAATGCCGGCAGTGCAGATTGCTGCGAGGGCTATATCCAATGTTGGTGGTTTTAATGCTATGGCTGTTATGCGCCGTGGTTTTAGAAATGATGATGAAGCAAGAAGGCTTGGCATTGCATTATCTCAGCTGGAGAAGCTTGAATTTTATATAGATGACACCAGTGCTTTGACAGTGTTTGATATTAAGAGCCGTGCACGAAAGCTTAATACGAAACTCCCCGATGACAAGAAGTTAGGACTTGTTGTAGTAGATTATCTTCAGCTTATCAAGGGTACAAGGGGAAATAGGTCTAACCGTGTACAGGAGATAGGTCAGATGACAATGGAGCTCAAACAACTAGCCCGTGAGCTGGATATACCTGTTATTGTTGTTTCCCAGTTATCTCGTGAGGTAGAAAAGAGACAAGATAAAAGACCTATGCTTTCTGATCTTCGCGAATCTGGTAGTATTGAGCAAGATGCCGATGTCGTTATTCTACTGTATCGTGAGGATTATTATGAGCGTGATGAAGAGATCGCACATAGTAATGTGTCTGATATTTCTCTAGATATAGCGAAAAATAGGCATGGTAGAACTGGCGAAATTAAGTTAAAATTTGATAGAAACGCTATGCACTTCTACACTGTAGAAGCCCATACACCTGGGAGGTGACAATTGTGGCAAAACAGTATGAATACAACTTTACAGAGATAGAGAAAAAGTGGCAGCAAAAGTGGGAAGACACCCATATCTACGAGGTAGAGCGCGATGAATCAAAGCCTAAGAAGTATGTACTTGAGATGTTTCCTTATCCGTCTGGTAGGCTTCACATGGGCCATGTGAGGAACTATACACTTGGTGATGTTGTTGCCCGTTATTATTGGAGGCTGGGATATAATGTTCTTCATCCTATGGGATGGGATGCCTTTGGGTTGCCTGCTGAAAATGCCGCTATTAAGCATGGTATTCATCCTAAAAAATGGACCTATGACAATATTGCTAACATGAGAAAACAGCTTAAGCGTATGGGTATTTCTTACGATTGGAATAGAGAAGTCACCACATGTGACCCAGAATACTATAAATGGACCCAATGGATATTCCTAAAACTATATGAGAAGGGACTGGCATACAAGAAAAAGGCTAAAGTTAATTGGTGTCCCAACTGTAAGACAGTGCTTGCCAATGAACAGGTTGTTGATGGTAAATGTTATAGGTGTGGTACACCTGTTGTGAAAAAGGAAATTGAACAGTGGTTTTTTAAGATTACTGCTTATGCCGATAGACTTCTTGAAGACCTTGATAAACTCGATTGGCCTGAAAGGGTTGTTGTTCAGCAGAAAAACTGGATTGGTAAGAGTAAGGGTACAAAGGTGAGGTTTAAATTGGAAGACTTTGATGACTATGTTGAGATTTTTACCACCCGTATTGATACTATCTATGGCGTGACATTTATGGCTATTGCTCCAGAGCATCCTCTTGTAGAGAAACTTGTGAGGGGTACCCCATATGAGGAAGAAGTTATGGCTTTTAAGGAAAAAGTTATGAATATGTCTGATATCGAGCGTATGTCTACTACACTTGAGAGAGAGGGTATATTTACTGGTAAATATGCTATTAACCCCTACAATGGTGAAAGAGTTCCCATATGGGTGGGTAACTATGTTCTTGTAGACTATGGTACCGGTGCTATTATGGCTGTTCCAGCCCACGATGAAAGGGACTACGACTTTGCCAAGAAATACAACTTGCCTATAAAGGTTGTTATTGTTCCTGAAGAGGGTGAGTGGGACTTTGATAAAGGGGCTTACACAGAGCCTGGTATCCTTGTCAATAGTGGTCCATTTAGCGGTATGAAATCAGAAGAGGCCAAAGAGGCCCTTACAAAATATGCCGAAGAACATGGATTTGGTGAACGTTCCTACATGTACCGTATTAGAGACTGGCTTATATCTCGTCAGAGATATTGGGGAGCACCTATTCCTGTTGTCTATTGTGAAAAGTGCGGTATTGTACCTGTTCCTGAGGATCAGCTTCCTGTGAAGCTCCCCGAGGTTGTGGATTTTGAGCCGAAAGGTGCTATTTCCCCACTGGCTACATCTAAGGAATTTGTGGAGACAACATGTCCTATATGTGGTGGTCCTGCCAGAAGAGAGACCGATACAATGGATACATTTGTTGACTCTTCTTGGTACTATCTGAGATATCCCAGTCCTCACAGTGAAGATAAACCCTTTGAGGAAGAAGATGTAAAATACTGGATGCCCGTTGATGAGTATATTGGTGGGGCCGAACATGCAGTGCTTCACCTGTTGTATGCAAGATTTATCAACAAGTTCCTCTATGATATTGGATATAGCCCTGTAGATGAACCATTCCAGCATCTGTTTACCCAGGGTATGGTTCTGAAAGACGGTGCCAAGATGTCTAAATCTTTGGGTAATATTGTCGATCCTGATGAGATGATGCAGAAGTATGGTGCCGATACCACCCGTATGTATACCCTGTTTGCCGCTCCCCCAGAAAGGGATTTTGACTGGAAAGAAGAGGGCATTGAAGGTGTATTCAGATTTCTTAAGAGGGTATGGAATACTATTAACGACCTTATAGACAGTGTAGATGACTTTGATAAGGAGCTTCCACCGGAGGACACATGGACCGATAAGGAAAAGGAACTTATTCGCAAAACACATTGGCTTATCTACAGAGTTGAATACGATATGAAAGACAATTTCAGATTCAACACGGCTATTGCTGCAATGATGGAATATATGAACCTGTTCCAGAAGATATATAAGGATGTTAGACCTGAGGTTGCCGTATTCGGTGCTAAAACATTTATACAGGTAATGGCACCGTTTGCTCCTCATATTACGGAGGAACTGTGGGAGAGGATGAAACAACCATATTCTATACATATGTCTCCATGGCCCAAATATGATGAGAAGTATCTCAAAGCAGATACTATTACAGTTGTTGTCCAAGTCAACGGAAAGGTCAGAGGTAAGCTTGATGTTGATGCGGAGATATCTAAGGATGAGATATTGAAGCTTGCCAAAGAGATTCCCAATGTTAAAAAGTTCTTGGAGGGTAAGCAAATCGTCAAAGAGATATATGTTAAGGGTAAACTGGTGAACTTTGTTGTGAAATAGGATGAAAGATTATATTAGTGTGTGGATGAAGTGGGTGGCCATAACGGTTGTTGTGGCCACCTTATTATTTTTTGTTGGCTATCATATGGGATATAGAAAAGCATCTGTTTCGTGTGCTCTGTCATCATTAACCTCTTCGGGAAACAACACATCTTCTCATTCTAATAGGCAGATAGCCGTTTATGTTGTAGGTGAGGTTATAAACCCCGGTGTTTATACGTTACCTACTGGTAGTAGGCTTCAACAGGCGGTTGAAGCTGCAGGAGGCTTTACAGCATCGGCAGATATGATTGCCGTTAATCTTGCTATGAAACTGGTAGATGGTATGAAGATATATATACCACCAAGG
This sequence comes from Dictyoglomota bacterium, assembly GCA_013153035.1. Lineage (GTDB taxonomy): Bacteria > Coprothermobacterota > Coprothermobacteria > Coprothermobacterales > JAADFF01 > JAADFF01. The sequence continues at coordinate 6,308 of JAADFF010000067.1, forward strand.
AGGTATGAGGGGGTAGTAAAAACATCAGGAAGTGAGGATGGTCTTATCAATGTTAATATGTCCTCAGCTTCTGAGCTTGAGAAGGTTCCAGGTATTGGGCCTGTATTAGCATCTCGGATTGTTGAATATAGAGAGCAATATGGACCGTTTACTACATATGAAGACCTCCTAAAGGTGCAAGGTATAGGAGAAAAGACACTTGCCAAAATTAAACCATATATTCAAGTGCCATAGAGAGAGGGTTATTGCTGTCAGATTAATGTTCTACGGACTGCTTATATTGATATTGTTGATGCGTGTGTTGATGTCACATCTCTACCCCGATCATGTTTATGTGGTGCTCGGAGCCTCAAAAGCTGCGCAGCTAAGTAATCCCTTTCATATTACCTATGTATCCGATGAGTATTTCCCCGGTGATGTCCTTTTAACAGCTACAGATACAGCCTATATAAAAACTGCAACTCGTTTGTATAGAGATGTGAGACATGTTTTCTGGAAGGACCGCATGAAGACGGCATCGCTACAAATGTCGGGCACATCTGCAAAGGTTCTCTTTGGCATGCTTGGTGGTTTTAAAGTACCCTTTGAAATTCGTGAGAAATTTGCATCATACGGTATGGCACATTTGTTTGCCGTTTCGGGTACGCATATTGATGCTGCGGGAGCATTCCTTTATGTTTTAGGTATACCTATATGGGGTCTTTTGGTAGTTATGCTTTTATATGGTTTTATGGTTGGCTTTGCTCCTTCTATCATTCGTGCCATTGTATTTCTTGTTGTTCTTTTACTTGTTAAATTTACGGGAGAGAAACAGGTAGATATTGGCTCACTTGTTATTATTACAACTCTTACTGTTGCTATCTTTGTTCCAGCATATGTGTTTTCTGTGTCTTATATTTTGTCATTGCTTATTGCAGTTGGTATTATCTATAGTTTTCAAACCCACAAATATGATGTTATGTTATGGACTATATGGGGGCTTTCTGCTTGGTACTTTTCTGGTATTTCTATATTTACACTGGCTTTTCCCTTGTTTAGTGTTCTATTTACTGGTTTTATGGGAGTTTCCCTTATGTGGCTAGTATTACCACTGAAAATCATAGGCCATGCCATTGATAAAGGATTATCTTGGATTATCGGGGTTCCTTATTTACCTTTTCCCATGTACGTATATGTGCCTTCTTATGTTGCATTTGCTTTTGTAGGTCTTGTTTTAATAAGAACAGGTTCGAAGAAAATTAAGATGGTTGGAGGAGTTATCATTGCTTTGGTTCTCGTTTTGCATCTGACGCTGATGTATATGTTTCCCTATAGAAGCGTGTATGTTAATGTAGGAGAAGGAGATAGTCTTATTTTATCGTCTCCTGAGGCGCGTATGCTCGTGGATAGTGGCAGACCATATCCGTGGGTGTTGTCGAATATACTAAAATCCTTAAAATCATTGGGTGTGAATACTGTGGATGTTGTGCTTCTTACACACTCCGATAGAGACCACACTGGAGGATTTGATAAGTATCTGAAAGATATCTTGAAAATGCGATATACAGCAGTTTTGCGCGGTGAGAATATATGTAATAAAAGAGTTTCATTTTCGAAGGATTTCTTTATACAATTTGCTCCATGCAGAAGAGGTTGGTCTGATAACGAGCGGTCAGCTGTAGTGTATTTTCATAATCAATGGCTTCTTGCGGATTTGGAAAAAAGAGGATTGTCTTACTTCTTAGAAGTTACCCCACGACATGCAGATATTGTAAAGATGCCTCACCATGGAGCTTATGATAAACATACAGGAGACTTGGTAAAGTTTATAGCACCACAATATGCCATAATATCTGTAGGTAAAAATCCGTATGGACATCCAAGACCTGCTACAATTAGAATATTAAAGGTTCACGGTGTTAGAATATATAAGACGGATGAAAGTGGAACCCTCGTTGTTCTTGTTTCCCGTGACGGTAAGGCATATTTCTTGCCACTAAAGCATTGGTGGCTTTATGCTTTACAATATATAGTGTAAGACAAATATTTGGAGGTGTTAACTATGGAGATAGAGGTCGTAGGTAGAGGCTACAATGTTTCTGAGCACATTAAAGACTATGTTGAAGAGAAGATTGGCCGTCTTGAACGTTTCTACGACAATATCCAGCGTGCCCATGTGGTTATTAATAGACAGCCACATAAGGATGGTGAGCTATACAAGGTGGAAGTTACACTTTATGCCGCTGGAAAGACCTTCCATGCTGAGAAGACAACTGCCATGATAAGTGAGGCTATAGATACTATCTCAGATGTTTTGGAAAGAAGTGTTAGAAGGTATAAAGAGAAACTTGTCAAGAGACATAAAATTCATGCTTCCCATATCAAAGAAGAGAGTATGGAAACTTATGCAGAAGAAGAGGGCGAAGAATTGCCCGAAGAGATAGAATGGTATCGCACTGTTGTTTTAAGACCTATGACAGTGGCAGAAGCCCTTGAGGAGATGAAACTGGGAGATCATAGGATTTTCATGTTCCTTGATGGCGAGACAGGTCATGTGTGCCTTCTTTATAGGAGAGATGATGGTACGCTTGGCATGATTGAATCGATAGTGGAGTGATGTAGATTGTTAAAGTTGATTACAGACTACCTGAAGAAAAGAGAACTTCAGAAGTATTGGAAAAAGGTAGAGCGAATTAATGCACTGGAACCTGAGATAGAAAAACTGTCAGATGATGAACTAAAGGCCAAAACGGCCGAATTTAAAAACAGGCTAGAAAGGGGGGAATCTCTGGATTCCCTCCTTTTTGAGGCTTTTGCCGTTGTTAGAGAAGTAGCCAAGCGTACCTTGGGTATGAGGCACTTTGATGTGCAACTTATAGGTGGCATGGTTATTCATGAAGGCAAAGTAGCAGAGATGAAAACCGGTGAGGGTAAGACACTTGTTGCCACTTTGCCTGCATATCTCAATGCCCTTACAGGTGAGGGAGTACACATTGTTACTGTAAATGAATATCTTGCCAAGAGAGATGCCGATTGGATGAGACCTGTTTATGAGTTTCTTGGTATTACTGTTGATTACCTCAAGAGTGATATGGATAAAGATCGTAAGAAGCGGGCATATAAAGCTGATGTACTTTATGCTACTAACTACGAGCTGGGCTTTGATTATCTAAGAGACAATATGGCACGTTCTCCCGATGAGATTGTCCAGAGAGGTCTAAACTATGCCATAGTTGACGAAGCGGATTCTATTCTTATTGATGAGGCCCGAACTCCACTTATTATTTCTGGTCCTGCTGAGGAAGATACCCGTATTTACTACAAGGTTGCCAAATTGGCCCGTCGCATGGTTCCCGGTGTTGACTTTGAAATGGACGAAAAAGATAAGTGGGTAACACTAACCGAAAAAGGTATTAAAAAAGCAGAGCGCTTTTTGCATGTAGATAATCTCTATAGCTTGGAGAACACAGCTCTTCTTCATAAGGTTATACAGGCTATTAGAGCTGAATATCTGTTTAAAAATGAGGTTGATTATATAGTCAAAGACGGAGAAGTTGTTATTGTAGATGAATTTACAGGTCGTCTTATGTATGGTAGACGATATTCTGATGGGCTCCATCAGGCTATAGAGGCCAAAGAAGGTGTTATGGTAAAAGGAGAATCTGTGGTATATGCTACGATTTCTTACCAAAACTTCTTTAGAATGTACAAAAAGCTTGCTGGTATGACTGGTACAGCTGAGTCATCTGCTGAAGAATTTGAACGGATATACGGTTTGAAAGTAGTTGTTATACCCACCAATAAGCCTGTTATTAGAAAAGATTACCCTGATGTTATCTATAAGACAGAAAAGGCCAAATTTGATGCTGTTGTTAGAGAGATAGAAGAAATGTATAAGATTGGTAGACCTGTGCTTGTGGGTACAAGGTCTATTGAAAAGTCTGAGTATTTGTCCAATCTTCTTAAGAAAAAGGGAATTCCCCATCAGGTACTTAATGCTAAATATCATGAAAAGGAAGCGGAAATTATTGCCCATGCCGGTGAGAAGGGTATGGTCACTATTGCTACAAACATGGCCGGTAGAGGTGTAGATATCAAACTGGGCCCCGGAGTAAAAGAATTAGGGGGACTCCACATTATAGGCACAGAGAGACACGAAGCCCGTCGTATAGACGACCAGCTGAGAGGTCGTTCCGGTCGTCAAGGAGATCCCGGTTCTACACGGTTTTATCTTTCTCTTGAGGATGAACTTATGAGACTCTTTGGTGGAGAAAGCATTAAAAATCTTATGAATAAACTTAATATTCCTGACGATGAACCTATAGAACATCCTATGATTACAAGGGCAGTTGAAAAAGCACAGAAGAGGGTAGAGAATTACCACTTTGATATTAGAAAGAGACTTCTTGAATATGACAATGTTTTGGATATGCAGAGGGATATTATTTATGACCAGAGAAGGAAGATTCTCTTTTCAGATAACGTGGAAGATATACTTGATTCTATTATTAGAAACTATGCCAAGTATTTGGCAGATGTTGTGTGGTCTGATGAGCTGACTCCTGAAGAGATTGTAAAAAAAGCACAACAGGAACTATATCTTCTTACTGGTAAACAAGTTGAGTGGGAAGGATATCTTCCAGAAGATAAAGAAGATTTAGAGAAATGGTTTGAAGAGAGTATTAGAAAAGTCCTTCAGTTGAAGAAGGAGTTGTGGGGCGAAGATGTTTGGAAGCAGGTGGTGAAACAGGTGCTTCTTAGTACTATTGATAGAAACTGGATAGATCATCTTCAAACAATGGAACAACTAAGGCAGGGAATAGGATTGAGGGCATTTGGCCAGAAAGATCCACTGGTCGAATATCAATATGAGGCAAGGAATATGTTTGAGATGATGCTCAATAATATTAGAAGAGATACAATAAGAACGCTGTCTGTTTTGAATCTAAATATTACGGTTAACGCCCCTGACAGGGAAGGGAGGAAAGGATAATGATAGAAAATATCGTACAGCTGAAAGAAAGGGTGTCAGAGATAGAAAAAAAATACAGGGAAGCGAGGGATCGTCTTTGACCTTGCTAAAGTAAAATCTGATATTGAAGAGTTAAAAAAACAAACTTCTGCCCCTGACCTCTGGGATGATCCCCAGAGGGCTTCTTCTTTAATGAAGACTTTGCAGGAGAAAGAAAATATTTTGAAGGAAATAGAAGACTTGGAAAATCAGTTTGCCGATATAGAGGCTTACTTTGAGCTTCATGAAGAGACAGGTGATGAAGAACTACTTCAGGAACTTTCGCAGGCCGTAGAAGATTTGGAAAGAGCTGTAGAGAGTTTTTGGGTAAAGACTTTGTTTACTGGTAAATATGATGATAAAGATGCTGTGCTATCTCTTCATGCCGGTGCAGGTGGAGTAGAGGCTATGGACTGGACCTCCATGCTTATGCGCATGTATATGAGGTGGGCCGAAGAAAATGGCTATAGTGTAGAGGTGCTTGATGTTTCTGAAGGTGAAGAGGCAGGGGTTAAAAGTGCCACTATGGTTATCAAAGGCCCTTATGCATATGGAAAACTGAAGGCAGAAAAAGGTGTTCACCGTCTTGTACGTATTTCTCCATTTGATGCCAATAAGAGGAGACATACTTCATTTGCCCAAGTGGAAGTTGTTCCATATTTTGATGAAGATGTAGATATTGATATCAATCCTGAAGATATTCGTATGGATACATTCCGCTCTGGTGGTAAGGGAGGTCAGCATCAGAATAAGAGGGAAAGTGGTGTAAGATTGACCCATATTCCAACAGGTATTTCTGTTATTGTTACATCTGAACGTTCGCAACATCAGAACAGGGCAAAGGCAATGAAGATTCTCAAGGCTCGCCTTTTGCAACATTATGAGAAGCAGAGGGAAGAAGAACTGCGAAAACTAAAGGGAGAACACAAATCTGCAGAATGGGGTAATCAGATACGCAGTTATGTGATGCAACCCTATCAGATGGTGAAAGACCACCGTACAGGTTATGAGGTAGGTAATGTGGGTGCTGTTTTAGATGGTGATATTGACGAATTCATCATAGCTTATCTTAAGTGGTCTGCTGGAAAGGATGATGGAAGTGGCAAGTGATGTTATATTGGCCCTCCGCAATATTACTGTACACCTTGGGTACAGTAAGCGGAGGGTGCTTTCAGATATTTCTTTCGATGTATATCAGGGAGAAAGGGTATATGTACTAGGACCTACTGGTGCAGGAAAGACAACTCTTCTTTATACCATATACGGCGTTTGGAAGCCTACATCAGGTTCTGTTCACTTTGATAGCATGGAGATCACTCCTCGTAAAAGACCTCCACTTGAGAAGTGGAGACGAGATATAGGATTTGCATTTCAGGATTATAAGCTGCTTATGGATCGTACAGTTATAGAGAATGTTACCATTCCCCTTGTTTTAAGGGGATTTGCCCGGGAGGATGTTTTATCTTTTGCTTATAAAGCATTGGAAGTTGTAGGCATGAAGGATCGTGATAAGGACTTTCCCTCTATGCTCTCAGGTGGTGAGCAACAGCTTGTATCACTGGCAAGAGCTATTTCTTTTAGGCCCAAACTTCTTCTTGCCGATGAACCCACAGCGGGGCTTGACAATATTACCTCAGAAAGAGTATTAAAGGCCCTTGAGCATATTAGAGATGAATACAATATTACTATGCTAATCGCCACACACAATGTGGATATAGCGGCACGTAGGGCAACACGAATTATTAGAATAGAAGGTGGAAAGTTGAGGGTTGATGCTTATGGTAAAGGCAAGATACCGCAAGACTAATTTAGATAGATATTTTAGTAGGGCTCTTTCTATATTCTGGGGTGGTGGTATAGCCACACTCAGTGCTGTGCTATCTGTAGCATTTGCTGTATTTGTATGGATTACCGTGTCTTATTTACTGATTTTTACTCAAAACTTTGCCGGAGCAATTTATGGCAATTTGGGTATTGTAGCATTTTTCAATGATAGTGTTACTGATGCTGGAGTTTCCGACATTATTGCCGATGTAAAAAAAATACCCGGTGTCACATCAGTAAAATATGTTCCTCCTGAAGAGGCTTTGAAGAATTTGGAGAAATCTCTTGCCGATTATTCGGCGCTAATAGAGAGTCTTCCGTATAATCCTATTCCTCCGTCTATAGAGGTATATGTTAAGAATCCTGAAGATTTGGAAAAGGTTGCTGCAGCTTTAAAGAAGATGGGGGTGTTTGACGATATTCTTGTACCCACCGATTTTGCCAATAAAATTATGCGGATTGTCAGTGTGTCGCGAACGGTTGTGATGTCTGTTATGGTGCTGTTTCTGTTTATTACCTTCGTAATGATATTTCTTACGATATCGTCTGCAATATTATCTCATCATGAGGAAATTGTATTGTATAGGCTTCTAGGTGGCAGCTACGTATTTATTTATTTTCCGTTTGTGTTGTTAGGAGTGCTATATGGTATAGCTGGGGCATTTATAGGTACTATTGGAGCTGCATTTGCTATAAAAGCACTTACCCCTGGAATACAAGCCCTTGGGCAGGCTATCATAGGTATAGGTAATATCTCCGTAGGTAATATGTTGCCCGTCTATATGGTATCTATAGCTGTAGGGTTGATGTTGGCGCTTATTGCCGCTATGTTCTCTATAAGAAGATTTCTTGTTGAGATGGAGGTCAAGGGCTTATGAGAAAAAAATGGACTATCCTTATTGCTATTCTGCTATCTCTGTCATTTATTCTTGCCTCAGGTTCTGTGGTCTTTGCATCTAATAAGGTATCATCTGCAGATGATGTAAAGAAAAAGATAGAGGAGCAGAAGAAGAAAATAGAACAACTTAATAGAGAACTGGAAGAGCTGACAAGGGAGCTTAATCGTTTGGCTGCTCAGAAGGGTGGCATATATTCTAAACTGTATTCAGTTCAACAGCAAATTAAGGAATTAGAGGCCAAACAGGAACAGCTGGCCAGTGAGGTGGATGAGCTCGATGCAAGGCTGAAAAGGTTGGAAGTTGATAAGAACCTTTACCTGAAGAAGGTTGATGAAAAGCGAAAAGATATGGCTATTCGTGTTCTTGCTTGGTATAAATATTCTAAATATGGCTGGACTACATATCTTGGAAATATCCGCAATTTTACTGAATTTATGAGGGATAACTATGAAATGATGCTTGTAGTAGATATGGATAGAAATATTCTTGCAGAGTATACTCTCAAGGTGCAGAAATTGAAGGAGATAGAAAGTCAGATAGTAGCGTTAAGAGAGGAAAGGCAGAAAAAGATTGATGAACTCAATAAAATTGTGGCAGAGTTAGAACCCCAGTACAAGGAATATAGCCGTATATATACTTCTCTGAGTGCTGAGTATTCCAAGAATCTTGCAAAGAAGAGAAAACTTATAGCTTATAAAGAGAAAGAGGAACAAGTGCTCTATCAGCTATTGGCTCTTCTTGAAGCATATAAAGGTGATAGCAAATTTACCGGTTTTATATGGCCTATGACAGGAGTACTTACTGCCAAATTTGGATGGCGCATTCACCCGATATACCATACAAAGATGTTCCACTATGGCATAGATATTGCCGCACCATTTGGTACCCCCATCAAGGCTGCGGCATCTGGAATAGTGGCATATGCCGGTTGGTTTGGCGGATATGGATACACGGTTATCCTTGCACATCCTAACGGTTTTTATACATTGTATGCTCACCTGTCAAAGTATATTGTGAGAGAAGGACAAAAGGTCTATCAAGGACAGGTTATAGCATATGAAGGTAGTACAGGTTGGTCTACAGGACCACATTTGCACTTTGCTATATACAGAAAAATAGGTGGTAAGAAGGAATTTGTCGATCCTCTGAAGTATTTGCCGCCTATGCCATAAGGGAGGTGTTTTTGTTGAAGAGACAGAGAGGTTTTAGTTTCACAAATCTTCTAATTTATGTGCTTATTTTATCTATTGTGTTTGCCTCTGGTTTTTTATTAGGTCAATATGAAACAGCAAAGAAAGTTGCCACAGGAAAGCCGACTATCCTTGACAAAATAGTGCGTACGTTTGTTGGTCCCAATTTGTCTTCTGATGATTGGGAGCTTCTTAACGCTATCAGGGATATAATCAAACAGAAGTATTATAAGCCTGAGGCTGTAACGGCTACATTGCTAAATATTGGTGCTGCCCATGGTATGGTTGATGCGTTACCTGACCCTTATAGTGCTTATCTTGATCCACAAGAGTACAAAGAGTTTTTACAGTCTACTGCTGGCAACTATAGTGGCATAGGTGTTCTTGTTAAAGAAAATAAAGATAAACAGGGAATTATCATTGTCAAGGTATTCCCCGGTTCCCCTGCCGAAAAAGCAGGCTTGAAGAATGGGGATATTATTGTCAAGGTAAATGGGGAAGATATTACGGGGCTTCCTATAGAGGCTGTTACCCCTAAGATTAAGGGGCCCGCAGGTACAAAAGTTAAATTGACTGTCCTTCGTGGTGAGGATCTGCTAGACTTTGAGGTGGAGAGGCAGACAATACATATTCCCGCAGTGCTTAAGGATGAGTGGCTTGATATCAATGGGCATAAGGTTGCCTATGTTGATTTTTCTACGATGTTTTTTAGAGGTAGTGCAGAAGATGTCGCAAAAGTACTAAAACAATATCAAGATGCCGGTGCAGAGGCTATTATTCTTGATATTAGAAATAATCCTGGTGGGTTAGTGTCTGAGGTGGTAGACCTTTTAGGTTATTTTGTTCCTGGTAAACATGTTTTGACTATTCAAGCGAGAGATAAAAAAGAGGAATATAATGCCAAAAAGCATGAGTGGGTTGTATCTGTACCTGTGGTACTTCTTGTTAATGGTTTTAGCGCTTCTGCCTCTGAGATATTTTCTGCCAATTTAAAGTACTATAAGAAAGCTGTCTTGGTTGGTACACGCACCTATGGTAAGGGAACAGTTCAGGAATTGGAACCGCTTGGTGATGCTGGTGCTGTGAAACTTACCATTGCGGAGTACATTACCGCCGGTGGATATCATGTAGAAGGAAAAGGAGTAGAGCCTGATATTAAGGTGGATATGAAGACAGCTAGCACTGCAACAGATGTCATTTTGAAGACAGCAGAAGATTATCTTCAGGAGAAACTGGGTAAGTGATCCCGGTTTCTCCTTTTCAAAGTAGTCTTTTCATTTCCATCTCCTCAGGTGATTCAGGGGCAACGAGGATGGATTTTTCTCCTCTGTATATAGCTAATCCTATTTCACCCTTTATAGGTTTAATGTTCTTACGTTCTGTATATATGACCTCAACCTTGGAAGAATCTTTCATTTTGGAAAAGTAAGATGCAAGTTTGGCTGCTGTTATGATAGCGTATTCCGTTATTACACCATCTTTGGGTTTTAATATGACATGACTGCCGGGGAAATCTTTAACATGAAACCACAGATGTTTTTTCGATGCGAGATGAAATGAAACAATATGATTGCCTATCTGGTTTTTCCCAACAAGGTAAATATTCCCATACTCATCTTCAAATTTCATATATGGTTTGCCTACGTGCTGTGTTGCTTCCTCATCCTCATCTGTTTTAAGTTCTAAATGTTCTATTTGTCTCTTCACTTCTTCAATACGTCTGATGACATTTTCTCGTTTCTTTTTTAGGTGTTTATATTTCTTGTAATAGTGGGTGGCCATTTCTTTGGGGTCTTTACCTGGTTCTATGGGTACAGTAACATTTTCTCCTGTTTCCCAGTCGGTAAATGTGAATGTTTTTTCATAAATAGGATGATGCAAATAGGTTAGTATGCCGTCACCGTACTTTTTGTATTTCTCGAAATCTTCAGTAGATTGTAATTCTTTTTCTAGTTTTGAGAGGAGTTTTTCCAATCGTTTTCGTTCTCGCCTTAGTTTTTTATCCTTTTCTCTCTGTATAGCTTTTTGGTGTTCTATTTCCAATGATGTTATGTAATGTTCGTAAAATAGTCCTATAACACTTTGTTCGGAGGGTTTTACCACATGAAGATAACTATCCAGCTCCTTTGTGTCTCCACCGTACCTTATACTTTGCCATAGGGTATATATTTCATCAAGTGAGAAGTACTTTCGCCTTTCTTTGGCTATTCCTCTTAGTATGAAGTGTTCCTGGGAAGAAAGAAGAGGAATGTCTTCTATGCTATAAGTCCCCTCTATAGGTGGTGGTGTGTATATACTACCCCCCCAGAGCATACGACCATACCGTTTGTCTTCTACTTCCCTATGAACATATAAGATACGTTTGTCTTTGTCGGTTAATATAAGATTTGTCTTGTTTCTCTGCATTTCAAAATAGAGATATTTCTGTTGGGATGGTAGATATTTGTGCGTTAATGTAATTTCAAGTACAACGTCTAAGTTTAGAATTGTAAATCCTGATATGTACATGTCTTTTAGATGGTCAGAAAGGTTATGCCGGGGGCAATTCCTATCGCTGTCGGCTATATCGATATATGGATACTTTGGATGGACTGATATCCACAGATTTGTGTTTTTCATGCCAACAATATAGCTATGTAATTCTTTACAATAAAAAACACCGGTAACCTGTCTTTTATCGTATTTTCCACTTATTGATAACAACCAAGTTTTTATGTCTATAATATCCATAGTCTGTATTATAACAGGTGGTGATATACATGCATCATGAGGTAATTGCTAAACTTCAAAGGGGACAGGGTATAGAGGGTATCTTGGTTGAAGATGGAAAGATTGTTATGCGATGGAATATATCGGCAAAGAAGACGACCCCTGTTAGGGAGGTTCTCCGGGCTATAGAACTAGCAGAGGCAGGAGATTATGTTCTTGTTGAGATCAAAATGGAGAAAGAGTTATATAACGCTGTGCCATATGTAGAGGATGCACTGGATGCATATGGTGTAGATATTAATCTTCTTTCCGAGGATACCTAAATTTGTGAAGCACCGCATACCATGCTGTGGATTCCTTAGAGGGTGGTGTTAGATATTTGTCGAGCCATTTTGGTATAGGTAGCAGACATAGTAAACCTGAAAATATACCGTTGATAATACTTACCGTGAGGTGATAGGTGATGGCGTACATAATACCGAATATGAATGCTCCAAAGCCTAAGGCGTATAGGATTCTAGCCCAAACACCTACAGTACCACCTTCGTATCGTGTACGCATGGCATATGTATAAACCACACTGAGCATAATGCTGCCACCTTCAAATATGAGATAATAAATATTCAAGGTATTTCTTCGTTGTATGAGGTCCCAGAGTGCCATAAAACCTACGACAGCGTATAGAATAGATAATACAACCATGTAATATGGTGGTTTACCCTTTTCGGTTAGATGATTGGGTATATGCCAACCTAGAAATAGTAGAAGGTATGTTGCTATAAGTAATCCTATTATGCTTAATATTATCCACATGCTCCTCTCCTCCCATGGTTTACAATAAAATTAGTTAGCACAGATAGCATATCACAGAAGGAGGCATGTTTAAAGTGAAAGTAGAAGTTATTCAGCATAATCCGGTGATTGGGGATTTTCAGGGAAATATAGAAAAAGTCAAAAAACTTCACCAATCTGAGGCCGACATTATTGTACTTCCCGAATTGGCTATATCAGGCTATTATCCTGGAGATTTGCTAACCAATCCCGATTTTGTATATAAACTTGTTTATTATCAAAATGAACTTGTTAAAGCATTTACTGGGCAAGGTGTACTCATATTTGGTGGAATCAAATGTGAAGGAGGACATGTTCAAAATGGGGCCTATGTATGTGTGGATGGTGATTGCCATTTCGTTCCTAAGCTTAGTCTTCCTACATATGGCCCATTTGATGAGAAAAGACACTTTACAGTTATTGAACCTTATCATGGGGTGTTTAGTGTTGGAAATATGACATTTGCCGTTGGGGTATGTGAAGATATGTGGACCATGCCTGAAGAAATATTTAATCGTACTGCGGTTTCCATGTATATTTTTGTCAATGCTTCTCCCTTTGAAACAGGTAAGTTTTCTAGAAGACTAGACTTTGCCCGTGTATGGGCATCAAAAGGCAGTTATGTTGTGTACGCAAATCTTGTCGGAGGACAGGATGGTATAGTATTCGATGGAGCTTCATTTGTTTTAGACCCCAGTGGTGATGTACAGATGCTCCTTAGATCATTTGAAGAAGATAGCGAGATATTTTCTCCTTATCTACCTGTTGTTAAGGCTAAGCCTTATGATGGGTTGTCTTATATTCCACCTATAGAGATAGATGTGAATTTGTCAGATGACTTTGTTGCCGATGCCAAGATAGAGGAATACCCCTCATATCCTGAGGATATGTATAAAGCCATCATTCTTGGCATAAAGGACTACGTAAAGAAGAGTGGGTTTCAGAAGGTTATTGTTCCCGTTTCTGGTGGTATAGATTCTGCCGTTGGACTTGTTCTGGCAACGGAAGCTTTGGGGAAAGATAATGTCATAGCGCTTACAATGCCTTCCCATATTACATCATCAGAAACCTTAAACGATGCTCACAGACTTGCTGATAATCTTGGTGTTAAAATATACGAAATTCCCATTAAAGAAATTTATAGCATTATGAGAGATGTTATTTTATCTTCTACCGATGTGTCAGAAAAATTTGATGTGGCGGATGAGAATATTCAGTCTCGCATTAGGGGAGTCATTACGATGTACTTGTCTAATAAACTTGGTGCTCTTGTCTTATCTATGGGTAATAAGAGTGAGATAGCTGTGGGTTACAATACCCTTTATGGTGATACAGCAGGAGCATTTGCACCCTTGGGTGATGCTTATAAGACAGATGTATATGCCATTGCAGAATATATTAACAGAGAAAAGGAAATTATCCCTCAGTCAATTATTGAGAGAAAACCATCTGCGGAGCTAAGAGAAGGACAGTACGATGAAGAGTCGTTGCCATCTTATACGAGGCTTGATGAATTTTTGAAAGATTATATTGATAGACGTATGCCTATTTCTTACCTTGTTGATACTTATGGTAAGAAATTTACACTTGAGCTTGTGAAGAAAATAGAACGAGTGGAATATAAACGCAAACAGCTACCACCTTCCCCTAAATTACAAAGAATGTCCTTTTATACAGATAGAAGATATCCTATTGTGAAAAAGAGCTGGTGGGATTAACCTACCAGCTCTTCTGTTTTTACAATGTTAGCACCATAGATGTTTTTCATGTACTGGAGTGCGTATTCATGTGTTTGTGGATCAATAGAAGCTGTTCCATCTGCAACAACAGTAACACTAAATCCTCTAAAGAATGCATCTGCTGCTGTATGTTGAACACATATGTTGGTGCTAACTCCTGTAAGTATAACTTCACTAACTTCTAGTTCCCTGAGAATGCTCTCAAGATGTGTTTCAAAAAATCCAGAGTAAGTGTGTTTAGGTATAACAATATCTCCTCTGTCGGGAGTTAGCTCTGGTATTATTTCACTGCCTTCTTCACCTTCCATGGCATGGGGGCCCCACACTTTGAGTTCTACATCTCCTTCTGTATGGCTATCTTTTAGATATATAACAGGAATTTTCTTTTCGTGGGCGTAGTTTATGAGTGTTTTGATATTGGGAATAATGGCCTTAGCCCCGTCACTTCCAAACTTTCCGTCTACAAAGTCATGTATCATATCGATGATCATTAATGCCTTCACAATGACATCACCTCCTTTGATATGATATACAAGTAAATTGATTTAGGGGGTGTTTTTGTGATACTTAGTGACGGGGAGATATTGCAGAGGTTGGCTACAGGAGATATTATTATTGATCCGGAGCCAGATAGAGATATACAGGTAGGACCTTCATCAGTTGATTTAAGACTGGGAAAAGAATTTATTGTTTTTAGGAGGGAAAAAAAGCCATTTATTGACCCATTTGCTGATGATCCTACTTTGTTTACCGAAAAGGTTGTATTATCAGAAGATGAACCCTTTATTATTCATCCTGGTGAATTTGTTCTGGCGTCAACGGAGGAATATGTTAAAGTTCCAGCTGACCTTGTTGCACGTGTAGATGGGCGTTCTTCCCTTGGTAGGCTGGGTATTATTATCCATGCCACAGCTGGTTTTATTGATCCGGGGTTTGAGGGCACAATAACACTGGAGATTACTAATATCAATGTTATGCCCGTTGCGTTATATCCGGGTATGAGAATATGTCAGATATCATTTGAAGCTATGCAAAGCCCTGCTGAAAGACCGTATGGAATTAAAACGGGAAGCAAATATCAGGGCCAGAGGGGCCCCACTGTTAGTAGACTGAAGTGGGATAGGAGGTAATGGATATGAAGGCTGTTGTGCTTGCTGCAGGTAAAGGAAAGCGTATGAAATCATCTCTTGAGAAGGTATTTCATAAAGTTTTAGGATTTGCAATGGTAGAGAGAATCTTTAAGTCTCTAAGGGATGCCGAAGTAGATGAGGTTATCGGTGTGTTTTCCCCTCGGGGTAAGGAACTAGTATCCTCACTCCGTTATAAACCTGATATTGTTGTGGTGCAAGATACCCCTTTGGGAACAGGTGATGCACTAAAGAGGGCATATGATTATCTTGATAGTGTAGTCATTGTTTTACCCGGCGATATGCCCCTTATAACGGCTGACGAAATAAGACGTGTTTTGGAGAAGGGTAAGAATTACGATGCCATGGTAGTGGCTATGGAACTTGATGAACCAGGTTATTATGGTCGTATTGTTCTTGATGACAAGGGCAATCTAAAGTCCATCGTTGAGTATACCGATGCCACAGACGAAGAAAAGAAAATAAAACTTGTCAACACAGGTGTATATGTGTTTAAAGGGGAAAGTCTCAAGAAGTATCTCGATAAATTGACACCAGCCAATGCCCAAGGTGAATATTATTTAACCGATGTGTTTCCCATGATGATAGCCGATGGGTATAGTGTGGGAGTGTTTATTACAGATGATGCGAAGCAATATATTGGTGTCAATAATAGGTACATGTTATCTGTTGCCGAGGATATAGCAAGAAAGAGGTACCTGAAAAAACTCATGATGGATGGGGTAACAATTCGCATGCCGGAAACGGTGTATATTGAGGAAACTGTTGTCATCGACAATGATGTGGAGATACTTCCATACACCGTTTTGAAGGGTAATACGGTTATAAAGACAGGTAGTATTATTGGTCCTTCTACCTATATTGAAGATTCTACTATCGAGGAAAACTGTCATATACAGTATTCCCATCTAACAGAGGCATATGTTGGCCCGGATTCTGTTGTTGGCCCCTTTGGCAGACTGAGACCTGGGGCTCACCTTGAGAGAAAGGTGAAGATAGGTAATTTTGTTGAGGTAAAGAAATCTACACTAGGTGAGGGCACTAAAGCATCTCATCTTTCATATATTGGTGATGCCACAGTTGGTAAAAATGTCAATATTGGAGCGGGAACTATTACATGCAACTATGATGGTTTTAGCAAGAATCCTACATTTATTGAAGATGATGTATTCATTGGTTCTGATAGTATTCTTGTTGCACCTGTTAGAATAGGTAAGGGGGCTTATACTGCTGCTGGTTCTGTTATTACAAAGGATATACCACCGGGGGCACTCGGTATAGGCCGTTCCAGACAGGTAAATAAAGAAGGATGGGTTAGCAAATATGTAGCGAGAAAGAAACAGGAAGGGGGCATGCATGGTGGGTCTTCCAAGTAGACCACTTATTTTGCTTAGTGGTTCTGCCAATGAACCACTGGCGGAAAAAATAGCCAGTTATATTGGGTATCGTTTGTGTCCAAGGGAGATATTTAGGTTTGCCGA
>JAADFF010000055.1 GCA_013153035.1 Dictyoglomota bacterium
CTCCAGGTGCTTTTGTCGGTGAATTGTGCGAAATTATTACCCCTTCTGGTAATAGCATATGGGCTGAGGTTGTAGGTTTCAAAGAGGGAAAAACTATTCTCATGCCTATTGGTGATCTTATTGGGGTAGGGCCTGGTAGCCTTGTTCGTACAACTGGTAAGCCTGTTTCTGTGAAGGTTAGTGATGCACTTCTTGGTAGAGTTGTTGATGGATTAGGAAGACCTCTTGATGAGTATGGAGAAATATATGGCGAAACCAGGCTCATATATGCTTATCCCCCTCATCCGTTAAAGCGTAAGCCCATTGAAGAACCTCTTGAAACGGGAGTAAGGGCTATAGATGGGCTTATTACTATAGGTAAAGGGCAGAGAATAGGACTATTTGCTGGCTCAGGTGTTGGCAAGAGTACGCTAATGGGTATGATTGCAAGAAACTCACTTGCAGAGGTTAATGTTATAGCGTTAATAGGAGAGCGTGGAAGAGAAGTCAAAGACTTTATATACAAATCTCTTGGAGAGGAAGGATTAAAGAAGAGTGTTCTTGTGGTTGCTACATCTGACCAGCCGGCAGTTGTTAGAGTAAGAGCTGCATTTACTGCATTTACTATTGCTGAATATTTTCGTGATAAGGGTGAAGATGTTCTTCTCATGATGGATTCCGTGACACGTTTTGCTATGGCTCAGCGTGAGATCGGCCTTTCGGCTGGCGAACCACCTACAACTAGGGGATATACTCCTTCTGTCTTTGGGCTTTTGCCTCGCCTTCTTGAACGAGGTGGTGCCAGTGAACGTGGTAGTATCACGGTTATTTCTACGGTCCTTGTAGAAGGTGATGACATGAATGAACCAGTCGCGGATACAGTTCGTTCCATTATAGATGGTCATATAGTGCTTTCCAGGAAGCTAGCACACCGTTCTCATTACCCCGCAATAGATGTACTTCAAAGTGTGTCTCGTGTTATGCCAGATGTCGTTACGAGGGAGCATATGGAGCTTGCTATGAAAATAAGAGAGATTTTAGCAATATATCGAGATGCTGAAGACCTTATCAATATCGGGGCCTACTCAATGGGTACAAATCCGAAAATAGATTATGCTCTGAATAAAATAGACCAGATTAACGAATTTTTAAGACAAGATATTTATGAAAAGACATCGCTTCCGGAAACGATTGAATGGATGAAGAGGATACTTAGCGATGAAGAGGTTTAGATTTGCCCGTATAAAAAGAATTAGAGAAGTTGAGGAGAAGCTAGCTGAAGAGGCTTTTGCAGAGGCTGCCGCTCGTGTAAGAGAGTTAGCTGTTAAATCTAAGGAATACACAGGTGTCTATAAGGATTATCGTCAACGTTTTCAAAGGGGAGAAATAGATTGGGTTGAGCTTGCTAACCTGGTAAAGCGTATTGAAAAGGCGAAAAAAGACCTCATAGAGGCTTATAATAATTTACAGGAGAAGCGACAGGAACTTCTCCAAGCTAATGTTCGTTTAAAAATGATGGAGAAACTGGAAGAAATGTGGAAAGAGCAGGTATTTATTGAGGAAATGCAAAGTCTCCAAGAGGTTTTGGATGACTTTGCTTCCTATAAAAGCTATCTGAAAAAATCATAAAGGAAAGGAGGTGAAAAAGTGGAGATAGGGCAGCTACTCATGATTTTAGGCCAATCATTGGGCAATGCGCAAGGTGGTGAAAAAACAGGTGCCTCGATTGATAAAGATGTATTTGCTAAATTACTAACTGAGCTAATGAAAGAAGATTTTTCTTCACTTGCGGATTTGATAGGCAAATTAGCTGAACAAAAGCAGTTTTCTAAAGAAAGTGATATTCTAGATGATCTTGTGAAGAAGATAGAAGAAATGCAGAAAAAGTCCCATAAAGGTAAACAAACAAATTTTTTGGCATCTGCTATTCTTAAGGATATTGCGTTATTGTTTTCGACAGATCCTGAGCTCGTTCAAGCAATTGCAACTATACATATGAACCAAAAAGAAATCCAAAGCGAAAATACTGTTTCTAACGTTGAAAATGTAAAACACACTGGTGAAGGTATTTATACCGATATCCATGCAAGCGATACGAAAATTTCTAAGGATGGAACGGTAGAAAATGTAGAGGATCATTCAAATGTTTTAGTAGTGAATGCAAAGAAATCTGAAGGGGAAAAATCAATTGACATTTCAGCTAAGAACGACAAACACGCTATGTTGGGGCATGAAAAGCATGTAAGGACCTTATTCGCAGATAAAGCTATCAATAATGTTTCCAGCAAGGTTGAGGAAAGAGTTAAGAGTAGGTTAGTAGATGTCGAAGAAAGCCATCAGGATACTGGTAAAGATGCAAAAGGTATTAAAGTGACTGGTAAAGTTATTGAAAATAAGATGACAAAAGACCATAATAATGGCCAAAGTACATTCTCAAATAGTTCGAGTATACATGCGTTTTCTACCAATAAGTCTCATACCAAGACAACGCAAGTAGCTTACCACTCTAAAAACCATGCGGAAGATGGTATATTTCATGAAGTGCATCAGACTAACCAGGTTATTGCCTATGTAAGTGATAATTTTAAGGGAAAGCAGTTACATCAAAGTGTTATTAGCAGCAAGATTCAAGGTGTAAAGATACCTCAAGTTAGTAGTAGAGGTAAGTATGTTATTACTGATCCTATTGAGATTGTTCCTATTACTGCAGATGAATGGGAAAATACAAAGAAAGATATTGTTGCGGATAAAGAGTTTGCCAAAGTAACAATCGAGCACTTCTTGAAGTTGTCTAATAAGAATAGTGAGAATAAAGAACAAGTGGGAACTTCACCTAAGGGGATTGGTGTATCTAAAGGAATCACCACTGCAGTGCATGTAGATATGCATGATGCTAAAGTTGATATGGGGAGTAATTCGAATACCAAGCTATCTGTAAACTTTACTGGCATTAAAAACTCTCTGTTGAGGGATATGCAAGATGGTGAAATAGTTAAGACAGATAATATACCTGAGCATCAAATGGATACCGGGCAAAAGGTCTCAAATGATAAACATGTTAAGGAGGAAAAGATAAGTCATACTGATGAAATCAACTATCACAAGCATGTGGCGACTGATGTGAGCAAGCTATCTGTTAGTGACAATCAAGATAAACAGTTATCTCAGGAAAATCGGATACCTCTTAAAACTTTAAATAATTTGGTCAGAACAGTAGAAATTATGAAGAGTAAGCATAAGTATCCTACATATATGGCTGTTAAGATCGATGATAGTATTGTGAGAATGAAATTATCATTTGATGTGGAAAAGGGGGAGTTTTTACTGGAAATGATGTCAGATAAAGATATGGCCAAGACATTGCATTTGCAGAAACATGTGCTTATTAACACACTAATAGAGAAAGATATACATGTAAGAGATGTCAAGGTATATGTAACTAATCAGTCGTCTATGATGGGGTTAAGACAGGATGCTCGTCATATGAATTGGTCGTTTATGGGGCATAACGGGACATGGCACAGTTATAAGCAGCAACATGAGTATGTAAGTTGGCTTAGAAATATTTATAGTAATGCTTACAATGTCCCTGTTATGTCGAATACGGAGTATAAGGCACCTTCTAGTGCTAACAAAGGTGCAGGTATTAATATTTATGCATAAGGGGGGAGGCATATGCCCTCTGTAGATTCTGTCAATAATCCAATAAAAGCAGGTTTCACAGAAGATGTAACACATAAAGACAGTTGGTCTAATATTGGTCTAGGCAAAGATGATTTTTTAAGGCTCCTTATAGCTAATATTAAATATCAAGATCCCCTATCACCAATGGACAGCGATAAGATGTTGGAGCAATTTACACAGCTTACTTTGATAGAGAAAATCATAGAGGTGAGTGAGAAGCTAGATGATATTAAGAAGGTACTAGAAAGCATAAATGAGGCTGTTGGAGGGAAGCCTACAGATGCATCTTCGAATGCAACAGTTAATCCAACAAGTGCGTATAATATATATAAGAAAACACAAGATATCTCTGGTGGTGCCGTATGATAGGTCGATATAAACAAATACAAAATCTTGGAGGACCAGAATCAACTAGATTAAATATTTCTCGTGCGCAAAAACAGGAGCAGAGAGTATCTGTTGGTTTATCTCCTTTTATGCAGGAGCTTGCTTCTTCTATGGGTATTAAATTTTCCAAACATGCACTTGATAGGATTAGATTCAGAAAAATTGATTTTACCCAAGATCATCTTTTAAGATTGGCTGATGGTATCACCAAATTAAGAAATAAGGGGGTGAAAGAGGGTGTAGTCGTTATGGATGATCTTATAGCGGTTGTGGGTGTTAAAGATGGAACTGTTATTACGGTGAAAACCCCACCGTTTAAAAAAGATGCTGTTTTTTCCCAGATTGATGGGGTAGTGTTTGTATAATTCGCGCGACGGTGGTTTGAGATATTGCCTGGGTAGCTGGACCGCACTGGCGGAGGCTCCCAGGCGCTTTAAAAAGCGCCAAAGGGAGGTGTTTGTGTATGTTGAGATCTTTCTTCACTGCCATTTCTGGCCTTAAGGCCCACAATACTCGTATTGATGTTATTTCAAACAATATTGCCAATGCTAATACTGTGGGCTATAAATCTGCTAAGGCCACTTTTAGAGATGTTTTGTATCTCATGAATCGTGCAGCAAGGGCACCATATGCAGGTAGAGGAGGCACTAATCCTTCGCAGATAGGTTTAGGTGTTCAGGTGTCTAATATCAATAATATTATGACTCAGGGAGCTATCCAAAAAACTGGTAAAATTACCGATCTTGCCATTCAGGGCGGAGGTTTCTTTGTTTTGTCTGATGGTCAGAGATATTTTTATACCCGTGATGGTAGTTTTGACATAGATACTAATGGTGCTCTTGTTAGTTCTGCTACTGGTCTTAAAGTTCAAGGCTGGAGTATTTCTCCTACTGCTAAGGTAAATGTCCATGGTTCAATTGATACATCTACGACAACACAAACCTTAATTCGTGTCTATGATGAATTAGGACAGGAACATGTGCTTACTGTAAAATTCGACTCCACTACCAATGGTGTCATTGCTACTATTTACGACGGAGTTAATGCTTCTGCTCCTGTGGTTTTAAGCAACCATATTATTACGTTTGATGCATCGACCAATAGAGTTATTGGAGGACAGATAGCGAGTTTGAGATGGCATGGGCAGAATATTAGTATAGATTTCAATAATTTACAAAGTGCATCTGTAACAGCGATTTTTGCAGATCCTGACATTACTCCAGATGCTGGTAAAGTTGGTGATATCGTTATTCCTCAAGATATGAGTATGGCGCCTACTCCTACATCTTCTATATCTTTCAGCGGTAACCTTGATGCTGCTGCAACCGCCTCTGATAATATCACATTCAGTGTTAGTGGTATTATAGATTCTCTTGGAAGAGAACATGCCATGGTTGTTACAATGACACCTAAAGATGGAAGCGCTAACACATGGATTGCCACAGTTAGTATTGGATCTAAAGTGTGGAAATTCGGTGTAACTTTTACCAATGATGGTAGGTTTGAGAGTGTTTATTACAACACAGCCGATCCAGCTGGTGATCCTTTTGATCCTGCAAACTCT
>JAADFF010000022.1 GCA_013153035.1 Dictyoglomota bacterium
AAATTCCCCGCAGCATTATGCTGCGAGGACATAGGTTTCTATCCATTTGAGCACGGTGGGAGACCAACCATATATTTGGTAGATATCGTGTTGTTTCTTTGCCTCTTCTGGAAATGGATTTGTTTCATATGGATCAACACGAATGAGTATGGCCTTAGCATCGGGAAAGATTTTCTTATATTTTATCCAGTATCCTAGCCAGCCCTCGCCCCATTCCATGGAATCTGTTATAAATACGATATAGTCTGCCCTTATCTTGCGATGTATCATATACCTTACTGGTTCTTCCATAAATGTGCCTCCGCCCGATGCAGTGACAATTTTTTCGGCTACATCAAAGGGCGTATCTTTTAGCGTGACCATGTCTTCATAAACTTCGGTATCCCATGGTACGATCTTGGCGCTTGGCACAATGGACCTAATCATGCCTGCCATAGCACCTGCGATGTAGGAGGGTATGTTAGATCCTATAGGTGCTGTCATAGAGCCTGATATGTCTGGAGCCACAATCCATCTGCCGTTCCATGATGTGTTTTGCATGAGTTTTCCTATCTCGGGTAATATGGCTTTTAGTATATTTATAACTTCGGTTGTAATGCCGGTGTCGGGAGTATCTTGTGTATACATATAAAAATTGTAATGGTTAGGATTCTTTAGTGCAAGGGCGGTTGTAATGATACGATGTGGAAATGTCTTGGCTTTATAAAGGGCCTTTGCCGTTAGCCTATCTTTGAGCCATGGCAGTGTATCTTCATTAATAGCACCGGTTCTGATGAGCTTACTGAGATATCCTATGAGCATGCCCGTGCCCATAACCTTCATGAGTGCCTGCCATATGGCTGGGTCGTCTGGTACTCCACTGCCTATAATAGTGGCTGGATCAAGCCTATATCTCACGATGATATCCGACGCTTTGTCATACTGTTTTTCTTTCAGCAGGTTTTTGACAAGTTCAGTTGCCGATATCTGTGGGTATTGTTTATAGGCTGCTATCAGTTTCTCTTCTGGTATATGTTTTCTATATGCCACAACATAGTCATATATAGGGTTGTTCTCTTCAAAGTGTGTTATGCGTATAGCATCAGCGATTTGTCTACGATATTTCACTGCATAATATTCGTTTGTGTTGTGTTTTATCCACTCTTTAATTGCCGACTTCACAGCCCGTCCAAATCCCATGCCCATGGCCCGTGTAAAGGTGAGAAAGTCTTCAAGATCGCCGCCTGTATGAATAATCATTGAAAATGCTTCTTTAAATATATCAGGTGCGTATTTGCGGAGTATTATAAGACCTATTATTGGCATTGTCCTCATGAACCCATCGTTGCGAGCTTCGACAAGAGCACCGGCGAACCATGTTGGGTCTTCTAATGCTACTTTATGAAAAGTTGACATGGCTAAAGATAAATTGGCTTCTGCTGTTGCGTAGTATGTATTTCCAAATGAGCCCGTCATGAGTAACTGATGGGCAAGCTCTCTGTCCGATTTGTTCCAAGCAAGAGCTCCTGCAAGATTTATGGTCTCAGCACCGTGAAACCGGAACTTCTTCAGTGTGTTTACAATATTGTTCATATAGGCATACCCTCCTTTTCATGGGATGTCTTTGTCTGTAGTATGGGTGTGGTATTTTTCACCTCTTCTTGCCCGCCAGTCACCTCCCAAAATTTCAAATGTTAACTTGCCATTCATACTCCCCAGTGTTTTTTCCCGATACTCTCTTTGCTGGTTGTTGGAAAACTTTTCAGGTCTTACAGACTGTTTTTGTTTACGGGTATGCCATTTGTTATGCTATTTGATGCTGAGCCAATATAACGTAACACCTCCTTGAAACACCTAGGCCAAGAGAAGATGCTTTTTAAGGTCTTTTCCTCTCGTTGAATCCCCTTCAGCACCTCGGCAAGGGTTCTGAGGACAAGTGGAGAGAAAAATATTTTTTGTGCACCATGAGGTGATAGGTTTGTATTCTAGTTTGAAGATGGCATTGATACTACCCGGAGCGTTGTTAATTGACCTATGGATTGCAAGGTATGGATCTAGCTGATGTGACATATCTAAATAGTGAAAAGGTGCACCGCCCAAGGGTTTCCATTATTTTCGCCGTTGAAATCTCTCCAGCACCTCAGAACCATTTAGGACACTTGGGCGGGCGGAGTCAACTCCGCTTCCCTCATGCACAGCTAGTGTACAACATGATGCAAGAGGTTGTCAATTTACACTATGTCAATTTTTGTTGATAAAAGCGTAAAGAGATATTGATATGTTGAGATTAGATGTATACAGTGTCATCGTGCGATGTGTTTTGGTATTTTGAGAATATATTCTTTTTATTATTGTTGAGAGAATCTTACCATTACTTGAAATAATTTATCTGGCATTTGGTTGTTAGTGTATATTGAATAAGTAAGGTAAATTATAGTTAAATTAGGGGGAATAGGTATGAAAAGATTATTTACTCTATTGAGCATAGTGGTGGTGTTGTTTGTATTTGCCTCATGTGTGGGGGAAGGGTATTCTCTTTCTTCCCTTTTACATAAAGAGGCTATTAAGCTCCATAACAAGAAAAGTTTGGCTTATGAGCTTCAGCCTTTTAATGTATCTTCTAAAGATGGTTCTGTTTTGGTTGTAGGTTATTACTTTGGACCAGGCAGGGTATTTGTTTGAGATGGAGGTAGGCGTGAGTATGTATATAAAGGCAAGTTAGATATTCCTAATGGTGCGATAGACGCATGGGGCACAGAGAAAGGTGTTATGTTTATCTCTGATAACAAGGTTTATCAGCTCACGGCTACGGGAGTGGCTCTGGTAAGGGAGTTTAATGCTTCTTCTTTTATGTGGAAAAAATGGGTTTACTATGAGGATAAGGGAGTAATGGAGAATTTAGAGACAGGTAAGAAGGTGCATGTCAGGCTTGATAAGTCTGTGCTGTGGAGTGGTGTTTACTGGAATGGAGATTTTATAGGCAAGAGACCGTCAGAGGATATTTTGTATGCCATATATGGAGTGGGAGCTATTGTAGATGACACGGGAAAGGTGTGGTTTCAGGGGGACAAGTATCCTGTAGATATCGTGGGGGTGTGGAGAGGATATCTTGTCCTAATGGTAAAGAAAAGCAATGCTACCATGCTCTGTTTTGTTGATAAGCAGGGGGAAAAGTCTTGTCAAGATATTGATACAGACAAGGTCAGAGTGACAGATGACTTTATCGTTCTTCTTGAGAAGGATGTTGTAAAGGTGTATGGGGACAAAGTGGTATATTCTGTTCCCGCTGAAGATGGCGAGATATTTGTAAACAGCAATGCCATATTTGTGAAAGATGGATATTATCTCTTTGGGGGTGAGGGGAAATGAAGAGGTGGTTGTCTAGTATTCTCGTGTTGGTGATTTCCATTTTTATGGTTGCATGTAGTGGCAGTAGTCTTAATGCGTTTTTTGAACAGTATCCACAGTTTTCAAAATTGAAGGCATTTGTCTTAGATATGGAGAAGAAAGGCTACAGTGCCGAGCTTGTAAAAGTGCCTGTGGAGTGGAAGACGTTTTGCAAGGCACCAAAGGGATATGAGGGAGATGAGGATATTGATTTTCAGTGTCAGGGAACTGCTACCCTCATACCGGTGGTAAAAGATGAGTTTGCACTTAGGACGCACTATCTGGCAGATGGCAAGGTGAAGGTAGTGTTAGGAGATAACGAATATATTTTGTATGTTCTAAAAGATGGTGCCCATATGCCTTATGGGGCAGGAGATTATAAAGAGTGGAAACGGGTGAAAAGCATATATGTACTTACTCCTGATGGGAGATATGCCCTTTTAAATGGTGAGAAGTGGGATCTTGTGCAGATGAAAGACTTAGGGGCTATGAGCTTGCCCTGGAGGTCAGATATAGAGTGGTATGATGACACGGCAAGTCTCACATACTATACCGCAGACGGCAATGTTATGGCAAGGGTTAGTGGTGCCGACTATGTGTTAGGGCACAACTTTACGGCCGGCAGGGTGTGGATACTGAAGGAAAATAAACTGATGTATGTAGATAGACAAGGAGAACACGAGGTAGCCCAGCTGAAAGAGAAATTGGCAGAGAAGATAGGAAACAGTGTTATCGCTGCCAATGAAATGTTGCCCATGCATCGTAGTAGCAAATATGTTACCGATACAGGGGCTATTTATCTGCCATTTCCTATGGATAGTGGAATACCCGCTGTGACAGTATTTATTGATCCTGACAAGAAGGAGATGAAAATATACACTTCTGAAAATAAAAATGCCATGATTACCCTTATGGGGCGTGAAGGCGATACGGATATATATTGGGTAGAAGCCCGTTTGGGAGATGGTGATACAGTGGTTGCCAAGTATTATCCCGAATATAAACTGCTGGTGAGCTTTTTTAGGCTTGTAGAAACATGGGCTGGCCCTCATATTTAGAAGAGGGGGGATAATATTTACTTTACATTTGCTGCACTCGGTGATATTTGGAAAGTTGTAGAGAAGTAAGGGGGAGAAAGAAAAACAACTCTAAGTGTTTTCGTGTATACTTCATTTTTATTCTGTATTTGACATACCAATAGCTAGTTAGTTTCTAAAATGTTATTAGAAGTTATTGGTTAACTTGAAAGTATTGATGGTACTACATTTATATAAATGTATACTTGTTTTTTTTTGTGTTATATGTAAAATATCTTTTGAAGAATTAATAGAAGGGGGGTGATACGATGCCTGCACCGGTAATAATATCTGATGGTAACACAACGTGTAATGCTTGTGTGGTTAGCTATGTTTGTGTGATTGGAGGTTTTTTTTCTCCAATAGCTGGCTTAGCTAACATGGCTATCTTAATGTCGTTGGTCAATGGTGCTTAAAAATTGTTAGGAGGTGATCGGTTATGATGGCTCCCAAGATAATTTCTCCTGCTTCCAATGGTTGTTCTACTTGCCTTACAGTCTGTATGGGTAGTGGATGCTGGATGGGAGGTTATCTTTGTGGTGGAGTTGCTGTTGGTGTTGGTGTTGTGCCAGTTCTTGCGACAGGATTGGTTCTTCATGTTTTTTAATGTGTAATTGATGTAAGAGGGGAAGAGTTGTGGTATATGTAAATAGTCTTTGTAAAAAAATTTGCTGTCAGTTAATATTGAACTGGTGGGTGCCAGCCTTGACATTTGTTTTGTTGGTGCCCACCTTGTTGTTAAGTGTACATTTTCACGGTGGGATGTCGTATTATTCTCTTGATAAAATGAAAATTATAGATGTTGTGAATATCATGTTTGTGTTTTTCAATATGGTCTATTTGATACCGGTAATTACATTTCTCAGAACCTCAAACTTTGGAGAGATGTTTTTTATAGGTAGAACTAATGTGAAAAACTATTTCTTTGTATCAGCAATGGCAGCTATTGTGAGTATCTTGGTTATAGGGTTAATATCCCTGTGTATTATAAATTCTTTGACGCTATTTAGCATTATATATCTGTTATTTGTATCAACGATGTCAGTGTGGATATATCTGTCAGCCTATATATTCCAACTTTTAAAGGTTCAAACAGGCTTTGATGGAATGATGGCAAGTGGTGTAGCTTTATTAATGATGGATTATCTCTATAGTATA
>JAADFF010000042.1 GCA_013153035.1 Dictyoglomota bacterium
TATCTATGACATAAGAATATGTTGTGTGTTCAAACAGTCTTTTTGCCTGAGAGAGGTATTCTTCGGCAAAGTTTATATATATATTCTGAAGAGGAGAGGGCGACTCGAACATAATGATATACAAAGGATAGCCATCAGAGTGTACAGGAAACAGTGTGTAAAAACGATTCTCTTTAAATGGTGGAATAGAGGGGTAATCTTCTGGTATTCTGACAATATGCCCTTCTTCTACATGTTTTATGCTATCAAGGCTCTTAGGTAATATGATGTCAGTAAATATCCCGTTACCTATACGGTGTGATAGCACATATGCACCCAGTGTTGGAACATGTCTCATTGCGTATATAGCTATAGATGGTATTAAGCTGATATTCCATAGATGGTAGAGTATCCTCTCTTCTGCTTGGCGTACTGTTTTAATATTTCTGCTTTCGGACATGAGTTTGGTCAGTGCTGTACCAAAATTTCTAATGTCCATCTTTGTACACCTCTAATATAAGTTTCAGGTTATCTACCGCAAACATAGAGTAGTGTGAGGGACTATGTGAGTGTATGACACGTAGTGCTTCTTCTAGGGAGAGCCCTTTGGATAAGAGATGATGAAAATGACATAGCATACCAACGATTTCTGCTTCTCTTGGTATGTCACTTCCTTTAAGACCAAATGGACCACCACCTAATGCCTTTTCGTGGTGATATTTGACAATATTGGAAAGATGTAACAAATAGTCGAGTCCTGTAGCTTCAATAAGTTGTGAGCCTAATACGACATGCTTATTGGTATCTATGCCAGAGTTTTGTCTCTCCTTACCTGTAAGCATGATTTTCCCTATGTCGTGTAAATATAGACCGTATATAAAGTCTTCGGGAATGTCCCCCCATGTTTGCTTGGCTATTATAGGACTTACTTTTTTCATAAATTCCATGTGTCCTCTGGGTTCAAGATTTATATCTTCAAGGAGTTTTCCCACATGAAATGCTACACTTCTTGCCATGTATCTCATGTTTCTTGCCTGTGTGACTATCTTTACGAATGAGACAAAGTAATCAAGTATAAGTTGGAGTGCAGTAGTCCACCAATCCCCATGAGGTAGAAAATCCTTTTTGGTTACCAATATTTTGATATAGCCGTGAGTAAGGCTTCGTGTAAACCAAGTTACATATAGATGCTTAGGTGATATGTATATGCTGTTTTCAGTAGGGGATGTATCTATCTTCTTTATGAGATTAAACATTTCTATGTCATCTTCTTCGGGATATATCTGAACCCAATCTGACTGCATAGGATAATGTATGGCAAATATGTGACTTGGGCCTAATACTTTCATATTGTCTATAAGCGATTTGATAAAGATATCTATGATGTTTCTCATATCCGTTGTAGCACTAGGACTATCAAAGTGTGGGGCAGACAGTGTTTTAATAAGTTCTACATGTGTCAGTATTTCTTGATAATGTTTTCCTATTTCTGCCGATGATGCAAATATATTGCCGATGAGCATGGCTATATCTATATCTACATCGTCGAATGCTGCGGGAGTTGTAAAATTGTCAATATTGAGAAAGTATTTTACCTTACCGCCTACGATAATAGGAATCCCTAGTGTTGATTGGGCTCTTTCGATGGCTTTTCCTACCTCTACATCATAGTTGACATTGTCTCTCTTCAAGATTTCCTCGTGTCCGAGTATGCGAGGTATCCCTTGTTTCCACCTGTTTTCACCAAATCCATACCATCTTAGCTGGTGTTCGTAGGGGATAGGGGGTTTTTTCAGTAGTTCCTCACTATATCCCATCACACCTATAAATCTGAAACCATCTTCGGTTAGCATTAGCAGTGAGCCATATTCGGCACCTTTGATTGTGTCTTTACATAGATGTAGAGTTTCTTTGGCAAGATTTACAATGTTGTCTGGTGGATTGTCTGTATGATAAGATGCAAAGTCTGCTATAAGTGTGCTAGATTTTCTAAATTTTTCCATGCGGGCTTTTAGGTATATCCGTTCGTATATGATGCCAGCCTGTATAACCATTGACCTTAAGGTGGTAATCTCTTTGGGTGTGAAAGGTCTTCCTACCTTAACAGTCATGATAACCAGCATCACTTCTCCAGAGCTGTCAAGGAGTGGAATAACGGCATAGTGTTCTCCTTCTTCGTAAGTTCCTACCTCTTTAACGCCTTTGGGGATATCACTTTTCCTATTGATAAATAGGGGAACTTTATATTTAATGATATACCCTGTTAGCCCCATATCATCATCGGTATAGTTGTGCTTAAATTGCTCATATATACCATATGTGTGGGACATGAAAGTTTTTCCTATGTGTTTAATGTGTCTAATGGCGGCAACACCATCGACATCGACAAATTTCGGTATAAGCTCAACAAGAAGAGCCTCTATTTCATCAGTGCTCTTTGCCTTCTGCAAGGTCTTACTGACCTGCGATGTAGCCTCTCTAACGCTTAACCAATCTTCCATTTATTTCCTTCTTCTAAAGAGGCCTCCCAGAAAGCCCCCCGCCGAAGAGGACTCACCTCCTGCATCTTCCTCATAAAGTTTTCTTATTTCCTGCAGGAGTTCTTTTTCTTTACCCGATACCTTATTAGGCAGTTTGGGTACTAAGACGACTTTAAAATCACCTCTTCTGCCGTACCCTCTGGGATAACCCTCTCCGCTTAGTGTGATAACATCGCCAGCCTGTGAACCGGCCTTGATTTTTATTTCTTTTTCGTCACCTACGGGGGTTTTTACCTTGGATATACCCCCTAATATCATTATAGGGTATGGAACATAGTGGTAGGTGATAATGTCATCGCCTTTTATTTCAAAATCACCGGTATCTACAACAATTTCTACGAGAAGGTCTCCCGGTGTGCCACCGGGTATTTCTTCCCCTTTACCCCTTATGGTGAGAATATCACCTGTTCTTACTCCCGGTGGTATTTCTATTTCTATGTCTTCTATAGTATCTACGATGCCCCTACCGTGACATACAGGACACGGCTCTTCTATGATCTTGCCCGTGCCATGACATGTTGGACATGGTACTGTTGTGGAGAATGTCATAAAACCCATGTTCTGGGTTCGTCTGACATAGCCTGTACCACCACATGTGGGACAGGTTTTTACCTTGCTTGGGTCTTTGGCACCTGTTCCACCACACTCTTTACATATTGTAGGTCTCTTGACGGTAACCTTTGTCTTACCACCTTGTAGAGCCGTCTTTAGAGGTATCTCTACTCTTACCTTAACATTTCTTCCTCTACTGCGACGGGTCTTGGCTCTTCCTGTTGGTGCTCCACCGAAAAAAGAGCCAAATAAATCGCCAAAGATTTGCGATAAATCTTCAAATCCTCCTGCGCCACCGAATATATCCTCAAAGGTGTATCCCCCTGTGCCTCCTGGTGAGCCACTAAAGCCTCCCCTTAGCATGGCATCATACTGTGCCCTCTTCTTAGGGTCAGATAGCACCTGATACGCCTCATTGATCTCTGCCATCTTCTTGGCTGCTTCTGGATTGTCCTTATTAATATCAGGATGATACTTTTTCACCAGTTCTCTGTAGCGTTTTCTTATCTCCTCTTGTGTTGCGTTTTCTGGCACACCCAGTATTTCATAGTAGTTTTTCAAGGGATACCACCTCCATCTTTCATTTTAAACCACTTTCTACTTTCCTTGTTACCAAACATTGTGGCACGTTATAAGGTTATATAATAAAAACACAACCTAAAAGAAAGGAGGTGAAAAGAATGAAGAAGGTTATCTTTGCTTTGGCTATCTTGGTGTTGGTCGTATCTCTGTTTGTGCCCACCTACTCGTCACACCACTATATTACCGATGCCGTATCTGCCTACATGTCATGGCGTTTGGGTATGGGCCATATTAGTGATTTGTCGTATGATGTAATGACACGATCTACCATCGATGGTAAGACCTATATTGATGTCAAACTCACCTACACGGCATCGGCTGTATCACCGCACAAACTTCCCTTGCTAAAGATTTATCGCCTGCTGGGACTTGAGATGTTTATGATGAAACCTGCCTTGTCTGTAGTATCTGCTTCAGGTGTAGAAGTTGCCTATCTCACCATTGTTGTAGATAGCGGTAGTATACAAGACATTCTTGTTGATGGTATTTACAAAGATGGTGTCCCTGTAAAGACCTTGTATGCCTACAGTATCCGTTCCCTAGCAGATATACCTCTGTCATCTGAAGGATGGCAGGCGGTCATTACATCTTCAGGAGCTGCTCCTGTACCCGGTAGTGGTGCTATGTATGCTTCTGCAGCCCCCTCTGGTGGCTCTCAGGCATATGCCAAAGTCATAGCTATTTACACCACACATGTGAAAAGGCCACTGCTTTCCGCTGGAGTTATCTATGACATACCAGATAGCCATGAAGTGGCACATATGCCACTGTTTATTCCCATGCTTTGTTAGAAAATATGAAAGGAGGAATGTGTTATGCGTAGAGTTATTATCGTTTCTATTATCATTATTGCCGCCTTGTTGGCGGGAGTGTACGTCTACCACTATGTAGGGGAAAATAAAACCTCGGAAAGCACCACATTACCCCTCGTGGGAATCATGAGTGATGAAAATCTCCTCAAAGTTATTCCCATAGAGATAGATCCTCAGAGAAAAGAAGTTTCATATGGTGATGCTCTGCTATCTATAAAGCCAGGGGCATTGCTGGGACTCTATACATCTAGTGGAAAACTATTTGCCTATGTAGATCCTACTATTGATGAGCACTACAAGGTCAGTGGAGATATTTATATACTGGAAAAGTATCATCTGCCCAATGCATGTTTACCATCTCATGTATTTTCATATGCAGGTGGTTTGAGCTATATATGCGGAGAAAAAGTCTACCTGTTTGATGGGAGAGACTATACTCTTATATATGATTTAGAGGAAGACACGAATCTTGCGGATATGCCTTTGTCTCTTTCCCATCAGGTAACCTCTTCAACCGGAGGACATGTAGAAATCTATGTGATTGGCAGCGAGCCTATGATCATAGACCATATCCAGCGCACAGATAGCGGTAGTGTATATCTGTATTTTCATGCTTCTCTCTATTCTTATCAGCAGGCATATGTAAGAGTTGGTATTATTGTCTTGCCACCTGAGGTCAATAAAGCGGATTTGAAGGTGTATTATCACGATATGTTGCTGACAGAAGACGATATATCGTATATATACTTTGTCTACTACTCAGATGAAGGCCATACATGGCGTGTGCTTCGCTTTGATACACTTGACTATACAAGGTATGATGCTAAGGAATTGCTTCAGCGTATTGTTGAGATGAAAGAGCAGGTTCAGGCACCATATTTTTATCAGGTTTTATATGGGTCCTTTGTGTCTGTGAGGTTTTCAAAAAAGCCAGATTGCCATCCTACTTCCGATGAAGAAGATATTCCGGCAGATCTGTCACTTTATAGACAAACTCCATTCTTGGACAATTTTATCAGAGAGATAAGTTGGGGAAAAGATGGTCCTGTTGTGAGGACCTTTCATATAAATGGCTACTTGGTTAGATGGTATGTTGGCTTGGCAAATAAAGGG
>JAADFF010000078.1 GCA_013153035.1 Dictyoglomota bacterium
AATCTAAAACCTATTTCACATTTGCCTGCTGTAGCCTATGGTCTTCTTGCACAGGAAGATTCACCATATAGAAGACTGTACCTATCGACAGTACTGCTAAAGAGCCGTTATCTCCACAACATGAAGCATGACATAGGGGAACAGGTGCTTCTGAAACTGAGAAATGAGATACTTGATATAGTGCCGAAACTAAAGCATGCCCAGAAAGATATTATCTTGCATGCAGGTATATCTGCTGGCACGAGTTTTGCCTCTAAATATCCTGATGCCTCTGTTGCTATCATGAGGGATATGGTATATAAGGCTAAAGAGTGGAAAATGCCCTCTTTAGAGGCGTCGGCACTTAACAATATGGCCACTGCCATTATGCGTATGGATGTCTCGCAAGCTATGGTAAGGGGGCTTTATGAAGATGCCATCATGGTTATGCTTGCCAGCGGTGGTGGCAGTATGCTTCTGCCTATCGTACTAAATAACTATTCCATTCACATGATAGGTAGTAGAAACTATGATGCGGTGAAACGGCTCAATCGTATTACAGCTATGCTCTTTCCGCAGAGAAGGTTTTTCTCCAATGTGTTATCAATATTTCTTAATCTTATCAATGGCTACGATGTCAGAGAAGAGTTGTTAAACTTAACAGATCTTCTCAAGCGAACACCGATGATTAATAAGAGGCGTTTTGCCGAGTTTTTGTTTTACCAAATGATATATGTTACCCGTAATAGGGATATTATTGAAGTGCTGGTCAACTATATGAAGAAAGGTCCGATAGTTTTGCTTTACAAAGCTATGTCGGGTGAAGATGTATCTATTGATGATATAGGGCATATTAGCGAGTTGTTTACATACAGGCTACTATTTGAAAAATATCTCTCTGCAAAAGATTGGACCAGTGCCATACTGTACGGTGAGAAGTTGGCTTCTGCCCATCTGCGGTATGGCAATATGCTATTTCATGGTACAGTCAAAGAATGGCTGGGAGATATCTATCTAAAGGTAGGTGAAGAAGAAAAGGCCTCTTTGAGTTTTTCAAGGGCCGTTTATATATATGAGACATTAGGATATTCATCTAAGACATGCAAAGTGCTTGATAAAATGGGTATCCGACATAGGAAGTGGGATAGTCCCCTAAAGGAAGCCATATTTGGAGTGCTTGAAGAATCTCTGAGAAAAGATATTAATCTTGATCTTATTACTTCGCTATCCAGTGAGGTGGATATGGAGAGTTTGTTTAGAAGTAGTCTGTGGCATCTGGCAAATTTTCTCCCGTTTTGGCAGGGCTTTGTTGCCCTGTATAATGGTGATGATATTGAGTACTTGTATAGCATGGATATTAGTGGGAAGAGAGATATACCCCTTGACGAATTTCATCAGTGTCGCTCCACAGGTAAGTTTGTTGTTTATGGCAGTTGCATGGATGCTTCCTTTCCTGTGTCTTATAACCGTATACTCAAAGTTCATATTGAGAGACCGTTTGGTGGAAAAGAGTTTACATCTGGGCAAAGACTTCTATTCGAGGAGTTTGTTTCTTCTCTTTCCAGTGTCACATCCAGTGTGCTTGTAAAAGAGCGTGGTATAGTTGATAGCCTCACAGGTGTTTATACAAGGTGGTACATTGTTCGTCGTTTGGAGGAACTTATAAATACGCGAGCCCGTACAGGTGAAGATGTTTCTGTTCTCTTTATCGATGTTGACAACTTTAAAATGGTCAACGATATTTATGGTCATCGTATAGGTGATATGGTGCTTAAGAAGATAGCCTATGCTATAAAAGATAGTGTTAGAAGTACTGATATGGTTGGAAGATATGGTGGTGATGAGTTTATTGTTATTATGCCAGCTACCGATATAGATAAATCGCTTATTGTGGCACATCGTATAATTGATACGGTGAAGAAATATCTTAGTGATATAGAAGAGGCCGTTGGTGTATCTGTTTCTATAGGAATTTCCAGTACCAGGCTGTGTAGGGAGATATCTCCACAGATATTGATAGAGTCTGCCGACAAGGCTATGTATATGTCCAAGAAAGCTGGTAAAAGTAGGGCGACAATTTATGATGGGAGTTAGGTGCTGTGGAACTTAGAGAGATGTTGCATAAACTGAAAAATCCTATGCCGGGTATTAATATCTATGAGGTTGTAATGCCTGATATTCATACCGACTATCTTGTATCTTTACTGAAATTACCATCTAATACACCGGTTATTAATCTGTCTAAGTTTAGTGGAAATATTGAAAGACGCTTGACAACAACATTGCTTTCTCTTGTCTCCGACGAGGTTATATCGCGTACAGGAAACTTGTTTTTTGGCACGCTAAAATATGTTCTTGGAAGTATGGCACCTGATGATGAGAGGGTGCCCAAAAGATCGGAGTACAAGTTTCCAATCCCACCGTTTGCTGCCTCGATTATTATGACACTTTTTCAGCAGGATGAGGAATATCCTTCCAATGTCATTATTCGCGTACCACATTCTGATCTGGCTTTTTCTATCTATAGGGTTCTTATCAATATGGTGGATTACTATGGGAATAATCTCAAACCGCTTAATGTCATACTTGTATTTGACGAGAAGAACTATATATTGCCCGGGGATCCACTTTATATTATCGATGTACCAACAATGAAGTTTTTGAAGTATGCACCTCTCAATATGTATAAGGTATCAGAAGGAAGACCGCTATTAGGTTATATATATGCTCGAGCCCGTAAGTATCCAGAGGATATGAAGAAGTTAGATACACCCGAATTTCATCTTCTGCTTCTGATGTCTGTTATGTTCGATAAGGAAATGTTCCAAAAGATGATGACGTTGGTATCTAGAGAATTGCCTATGCATGAATTATTTGAGCTAGCCCAATTTTTCGGTATATTAGATGAGCATGGTCATAGTCTTAGCTATACATTTACACATAATATGCTGGATAATATTCCCTCTGATATGTTGGATACATTTATGAGATATGCTGAAACTCTGTATGAGGAGATCGATGAGAACAAAAAAGGCCAACTTTTAGACGCTATCGGTAATGTTCTATTTTTTATAGGAGATAAGCGTTATCTCTTATATAGAGTTCTAGCTATGCGTAAGTATAAGCAAATAGGGGAATATGCACTGGCTATTCATAGGGGAATACTTCCACTGGTTGCGGGAAAAAGACGACACAAACGTATAATGATAGAGTTGGAAAGGCTAGTTAATATGCAGAGATATGTACCACCAGAGTTTGAAACATGGGAAAACAAAGTGTTTTCTGTTGGTAGTCCTGTACATATGCTTCACTCTGTGTGGATAAAGAATGCCTACTTCGAGGAGAAAGACACTATTACCACTGGTTTTCGTTCCAAATGGAGAGATATTCTCTCTCACATGCCTAAGACGAGGGCTATTTATGTTCTTGCACTGCTACTGGCAACCGATGTGTTTACTGGTAGTGTGGGTGAAGAGACGGTGGAAATAGCGAGATTTTTAGAAGATTTGCTCTCCGATGTGGAACATGTGCCGTATGTGGCAAGAGACCTTTTGACATATGGTTATCTTATCTTGGCTTTGTACTATGAGTCCGAAAAATTTAGGGAAAAATCCATGGCCACCTATCAAAAGCTCGTTGCTATTGCTTCTGATAAATCTATACATGTTGTTGAGGGCATTGCCTATAACAATATAGGGGTATTGCTTGGTGCTGAAGATTTGCCTCTGCGTTCCTATGAGCGTTTTTATAGGTTGGGTATTACCTCTCTTATAAAAGCTGGAGGTGCTTCCGGGCTCATGTCCATAGCTATGCTCAATTATCTTAGTATCGTCAATGCGTACGAGGCTAAATCTATTGTAGACAACTTGTTTGATAGTTTTAGGCAATTTATATATCCCAAAACAGCTGAGCGTAATCGCAATAACTATTATGTTCTTAAAGCTGCATATCTTGTTAAACATGGTTATATAGAAGAAGCAGCCCAGATAGAAAGGGAGCATATCAAGGGTAAAACTTTATCTGAGAACATACTAACCAGCTATGCTAACTTGCTTCTTGACCTTGCATATAAAACAGAGGATTTATCCTATCTTGATGCTATTCCCGAGGCTTATAAACATCATGGCAAGGATTGGACCGAAAACCGATTTGTGTTTATGGCTGTCAAGGCCATGCGAGGTGAGAATGATTTTCTTACTTTACTAGAGAAGGAAACGACATTTGACGAGATACAGATATCGATATTAAAGAAACTTTACTATAAAGCCACCCAGCAATATCATCTTATGCTTGCCGAGCAGAAGAAACTTATTACTTATAGTGTGCAAGTGGGGGATACTTTATCCGTGGCGGAAGAGGAGCTCGAGATGGGACTTGTTCATCTACAGCTTGCTGAGATTAGGGCTGCCTATGAGCATCTCAGAAGGGCACTAGAAATATACAAACAGATTGGTAGCTATAAGATGGCGAGCATTGTTGAAGACGCCATAAAAAAAGTGGGGGAAATGGATACTAAGTCGTTCATATTTGATGCCATGGTGATGGAAATGTTTGTCCATAATATTGTCAAAATAGCCACACTTACGGCTCCTGATAGATTGCTTTCTGATATCTTGAATATGCTTATATCCCTAACCCCCGCATATCAAGGTATTGTAGGCATTTACAGAGATGGGCAGTGGCAAGAGTATGCTGCCCGTGATATTACCGGTAATATTGACATTACTCCCGATACATTCCATATTAACTGGAATGTTGTTCCGGAACATGCCTATATATCCCAAGACCATAGTAGCATTACTATCATAAGTGACTATAAGGACAGGAAGATTGTTATTCATCTTGAAGATCCCATGTATGGTGGTGAATTTGAAGAGAAGGATAAGGTGATACTAGAGCATGTAGTGTCTTTAATGCCATCTCTGATAGAGGATATGGAGCTTAAACGCAGAAGTCTATTTGACAGTCTTACAGGATTGTATGCACGATGGTATCTTATGCGCAGACTTGAAGAGATTGTTTCCGAGGCCAGCCGTGATGAAGATAATGTTTCTGTTCTGTTTATAGATGTAGATAATTTCAAGAAAGTTAATGATACCTATGGACATGATATGGGTGATGTCATATTAAAGGAGATTGCTAGGAAGATCAAGGAAACTGTAAGGAATACAGATATTGTTGGTAGATATGGTGGAGATGAAATTGTCGTTGTTATGAGACATGCCGGTGCGGAAGAGGCTGTTAAAGTTAGTGAACGTATTAGAAGGGGAATTATGACCATTAGAGAGAAGTATCCAGAGGCTTCAATGATATCCCTTTCTATAGGTATTGCCTCATCTGAGATATTTGGCTATGACCATGAAAAGCTTTTAAAGGTAGCTGATCAAGCTATGTACAAGGCCAAAGCATTGGGTAAGAATCGAATATATATTGCCCATACTTAGTCATCTTTTTTATCTTCCATGATGTGTCTTGCCGTGTTGATTCGATATACATCTTTAGACACTTTGACAATCTGAGATGGATATATACTCCG
>JAADFF010000026.1 GCA_013153035.1 Dictyoglomota bacterium
ATGATAGAGGCCCTATTAAAGGAGAGCAGGAGCGTAGCGTTCTTAGAAAACCTCCCGAGCCTGAAAAGGTACTACCTGTTACAGAAGTTCTAGAAACAGGTATTAAAGCACTTGATTTGCTAGCTCCATTTCCCAAAGGAGGGAAAATAGGTCTATTTGGTGGTGCAGGTGTAGGTAAAACAGTGCTTGTTATGGAGCTCATACACAATATTGGTAGTGTACACGGTGGATACTCTGTATTTGGTGGTATCGGTGAACGCACAAGAGAAGGACAGGAACTGTGGCAAGAAATGGAAGAATCGGGCGTTCTTGACAAAGTCATTATGGTATTTGGACAGATGAATGAACCTCCCGGTGTAAGATTGCGCACACCATTTACAACAGTGACACAGGCAGAATACCTCCTCGAAAAAACGGGCAAAGAGGTACTTGTCTTTATGGATAATATCTTCAGATATGCTCAAGCGGGCATGGAAGTGTCATCTCTTCTGGGTAGATTACCATCAGCCGTAGGATATCAACCCACTTTATTTACAGAGATGGCCCTCATTGAAGAACGCATTTCTTCAACAATTAATGGAGCAATTACAGCTGTACAGGCTGTCTACGTGCCAGCAGACGATATAACAGACCCGGCACCGGCAACAATATTTGGACATCTTGACTCATCGGTTGTCTTATCAAGACATATCGCAGAAATGGGCATATACCCTGCCGTAGACCCGTTAGCATCTTCGTCCAAAATGCTTCATCCCGACATAGTAGGAGAAAGACATGTCACAGTGGCATCAGAGGTAAAAAGATTTCTTGCCAGATACAACGAGCTAAAAGATATTATTGCGCTACTCGGTTTAGAGCAACTCAGCGAAGAAGACCGTATTATTGTTCATAGAGCAAGACGAATACAAATGCTACTATCTCAGCCATTTCATGTTGCTCAGCAATTCACCGGCATACCTGGCAAATATGTCACATTAGAAGAAACCCTTTCGTCATTTGAGGCAGTTATTGAGGGTAAAGCAGACAAACTTTCAGAAAGTGATCTCTATATGATAGGCTCTATCAAAGAGGTGTTGTAGATGAAACTCATCATTTCTTCACCTGAAGGCGTTATATTTGAGGGAGAAGCAGACTTCATCTCCCTAACATTGGTCGATGGAGAGTTGGGTATACTACCCAGACGAGAAAACTTTATTGGTGCACTTGACGAAGGTCCTATTCGTATAAAACCTCAAATGAAAACTTTGTTTGTTCCCGGAGGATTGGCTATGAAAACCGGTACAGAAGTTCACCTCATGGTTCCCTTTGCCATAGAAGCCAGTAGTTATGAAGAATACTGGAATCTCTTAGAAAAGAAATACATGGAAGCTGACGAGCGCA
This sequence comes from Dictyoglomota bacterium, assembly GCA_013153035.1. Classification (GTDB taxonomy): domain Bacteria; phylum Coprothermobacterota; class Coprothermobacteria; order Coprothermobacterales; family JAADFF01; genus JAADFF01. Next base: position 1,381 of record JAADFF010000026.1, read on the forward strand.
TAAAGAAGCTCAAAGAAATTAAGATAGGATAATTATAAGGCCAAAAGCACAGAATATATATGATCCATAATATCGGCAAATTCTTTGCTGTCTCTGTCTCTTGGATGTGGCATGTTAATATCTACAATATCAAGCAACCTACCTGGTCTTCGAGACAGGACATAGACCCTATCAGAGAAATACACAGCCTCTTCGACATTAGTTGTGGTAAGCAGTATGCCCTTAACAACAAGTTGATTTTCTAGCCACAGACGAATAAACTCTTCTCTGAGGTCCTCTGCTGTCAGAGAATCCAAGGTGGTAAAGGGATCATCCATAGCAAGCAATTCCTCCTCTACCGACAAAGCCCTGGCAAATGAAAGCCTCTGTCGCATTGCAAGGGTCAGCTCTCTGGGATATGTATCCTCAAAGGAATCGAGTCCCATAAGATCGATATACTTCAGTGCCGTTCTAATACGCTGACGAAGAGGTATGCCCTTAGCCTCTAATACAACCTCTATATTCTCCTGAACAGTTAGCCATGGCAGAGATATCGGTTGCTGGGGAATAAGAGGAACAATGTGCCTTTCACTGTCAAGGGGTTCCCCCCTATAAAAAATTTCTCCTGCAGTAGGTTTTTCAAGACCAACAACCATATTAAGAATACTTGTCTTTCCTGAACCTGTAGGACCAAGAATAGAAACAATTTCTTTTTCGCGAATCTCAAATGATATAGAATCAAATATTACAAGCTTTTTCCCCTTTTCCTCCACCACTTTAGATATATTATCTGCTTTTAAAATCACTTTTCTCTTACCACTCACCACGCCTATACCTCCGCTCTGCCAAATTATATAAAGGTTGCCACACCAGTCTATTTAAAAGAACAACATACACAGTCATTATGATAGCACCCCACATCATCAGTTTAGGGTTTGCCGTAAGATTTTTCACAAGAAACGAACCTATACCAAATACGGCAAGCACTTCACCGGAAAACACCATATATTCTGCTATAACTGAAGCATTCCATGCACCACCCCAACCGGTTATACTACCAGTTATAAGGGATGGGAAGATGGAAGGAATAAATATCGTGCGTATAAATAGGCCTCCACGAATTTTAAATACCTGAGCTAAATTCTTCAACGACATAGGAATGCTAACAGCGCCAAGAAGGACATTGTACATAATGTACCAAACCATAGCTGTTACATAGATAAAAATGGCACCAACTTCCATACTGCCAAAATATTTCACCATGATATGGATAATAGGCGGGAAAAAGGCACTAGCTGGAATACTGCTAAGGACACCAATTGACGTGATAAATATATCTACAACTTTGGCGGACTTTTCCCTATGTTTGGATACCCAGTAACCAGGGATAAGAACCAAAACCAAACTAATAAGATACGCTATAAAAATACGCAAGGTTGTTACTCCCAAAGCAGGAAATATCTCGGAGATCCCTTTAGGCATAGGAGAAATCAACCACATGACAAATTGATATCCTCCGTACATAGCATACACACCAAGAATAACCAGTAATGATTTGACAATAAGTTTCACCCATTTTTTTCTAAAGAATGTCCATAGCCCATAGGCAGCTCCATAAAAGAGCTGTTCAAAGCGTAATCTATAAGAGATCTCTTCAATCCATTCAACAAAACGAGGCTTATAAATATCTATGGGCTCATAATTGTATTCGAATAGCTTTGCCCATTTACGCAGAGAATTCCATATAGCTAGTTGCATAAAGAGAACGATCGCTATAAGAACAGTCAGTGTTAAAACCAATCCCCAAATATTACCTTTTTCCAAGTTAGTAATGATCTCTGTTCCCAAGCCGGGGAGCCTATACTCTTCAGAGCCTACAGAAAAAATCTCTGATGCTATCAAGAAATACCAACCATTAGCCCACGACATCATACTATTATAGACAAGCCCGGGAACCATAGCCGGAATATAAAAGTATCTGATACGGGTAAGAGGTGGAAGCTTATAGGCATCTGCGAGATATAACAAATCCCTGGGAAATGTCTTCATGGTCTCATAGACTGAAAATGCAAGATTCCATACCTGACATGTAAAAATAAGAAAGATAGAGGCCATTTCTACTCCGATACGACCACCGCCACCTAATTTCACGAAGAACAATATAGCAACAGGAAAGAAAGTGACAATAGGAACTGATTGAAGAATATCTATGAGAGGAATCATCCACCTCTCACGCTTTTTAGAAGACGCAGCTGCAAGACCGTAAGGAATAGCAAAAAGAAGTGATAGCACATAGGCTATCAACATACGCAAAAACGACCATCCTGCAGCTGTCAACAAATCCACTACTTACATACCTCCCTGACGGTTTATCATCATTCTTCACGGCTGTTCATCCTCTTCTGTTTCAAGGCATACTTCATCTTCGTCGCCGTCATACCATATGATTTCAGCAAAACGTCCCCAATCAAGAACATTTTTACTAATAATATCTTCCTCTTCTTCCGTAAGATCAGAGCTTATCAATTTATCAAATTCCTCTCTATCTATACAGTTATCGGGCACCCCCCTAAGAACAGACAATATCTTCTGGTAAACTGGATGATTCTCCAATACTTCCCTAAGTATCTTTTTTCGCGTCTGTAGGTCTGCCTCTGCAAATCTCTTGCCTAGTTCTGTAAGGATAACATCTCCCTTTTCAACTCTTACAAAGCCAAACGACTTAGCAGTTTCTATGATAGCTAAGATTTCATCAAGAGACAAATGTTCTTCTGTTGACAATTTATACGCATCCATTACTCCATTTTCATCTAACAGTATTTCCAAGAGCCCCAAAACATGTCCCACATCTGATCGTGGCAAACCGTCCATTTTCACCCCTCCAAATTATTTGTTTTCCGTTTCTACTATATCAGAAAAAACTCGAAATAACTTAGATGTGTGTTCTAAGAACTCCACACCTAAGATGTCTTTTTCCTCACCTCTTCTCCGCCAAACAACTCGACCTAATATATCTTCTACCTTTTTACCAACTTTGATACGCAAGATAATCTTACCAAGATGTATATCATCAGGCGAAGACCAAATAATTCGACATCCAGCCCATGATATATCATCCATAATACCTTCATAAAAGGTATCGCCACCAACAGGCTTAAACAGTACAGGAAGAGCTATAGAATATCTCTCTGCCTTGCGTTTATCAATCTTTGCCGCTTGTGAAAGAGGTATCAATGTAACATAACCACCTCCATCAACAAGATTAACCTTTTTTACTTCCGCGGGAATAGAATACAAACCGCTATCTGTTGCAACAGATATATCTATCTGATTACTACCTATATCCCAATCTGAAAGAAGCTTGATACCAACCGTTTTTCTTCCCACCTTATCAATAAGACCAACAGTCATACCACCATCTCTACCAGCACTCTTCATGACAATAATAGAATCAGGAAGCATAATATTACGCCATGGCACATAATCTATCACGGTACATACCCCCCTAGAAGCAACTCAAAATAGTATGCGAGAGAAATATTCAAGATACTGCTTAACGTCATCATTGGAAATGATAAATTCCAGTCCCATATATACATCTTTATCTGTTTGTCTTACCCATTTCACAAAAAATCTCACCACAAATGATACAATTTCGCCTTTGTAAGGAACGACAATAAACAGCATCCCCTCTTTACCAAGAGGTTCTTCAAAACCAACATTCCAGAATATAAACTGCTCTTTGCTAACACTCACCTTGGCACCAAAAACGTTCATATCTTCAAGCATCGCCACAAACTCTTCATCTCTATCGCCCCATGCTATTTCTGTACGAAGTCTTACATTGAAGCGCTTCATTTTCCTCCTGTCCCAATAAACTACAGATCCAACAGGAACAAGTACCATTAGACCTTGAGACAAGATATATAAGCGAATAAAGCCATTGAACAAATAAGAACCTGTAGGTTTAGAAACAATAACATACGCCTCAGTACCATCAGGGATATCTGTAAGAGGTGGATTAAAGAGTTTTATATCAATCTCTATAGCTGTTTTTCTCTGAACAACACCAAGAATCGTGTATTCTATCCCATCTAAAACAAATGTCACAAGAAGCACATCGTCTTTATCAACCACATTATTCCATCGTAGTTTCACGGCTACCTCCCTAAATAGTATCTATATAAATTATACCTAAGCAAAGGGCTACAGGTAATGTAAAATAAACAGCAGGAGGTGAGAATATGAAACACACAATAAAAGCTATCATCTTGCTAATAGCCATATCTTTCTTACTCGTATCATGTTCCAGTATTCCTACCGCAGATTTGGCTAACCCTTCACCATATGCCATGTTCATTACACTTGATGTTCCCGGCAAATTAACAAGTCCCATGTACTATGTATACGGCAATACAATCAAGAAAATAGACGACGGGCTTTATGGCTTACTTCTCAATCAAGAAGCATTTGTCTATCTCCGTCAAACAGCACAAATGGATAATCCTGAACTGATATACAAAAACATAAAAACCGACAGGACGGTGAAGCTTATTACCCCAGACCAATTTGGCACAATGATTGGCATGCTTATTTCCCCCGGAAGAAAAAAACTGGCAATCCATGTTTGGCCAGATGGTATAGCAACAGGTAATAACCTGTTCATCATATTGGACACTGACAATATTCTTAAAAACCCCACGAAACTCAATATTTCTCTTATTAACAAGGGTAAACTTTATGACTCCATAAAATGGATCGCCGCCATCGGAGATGATGGAAGTATAGTATACGTTGGTTCAAACGGAGCCCCTGATGAGGCACTGGTATATAGAGATGCCAAAGGAAACGAAAAAATCATTTCCAAGTATAAGGAGAATGGAGATTTCGACGCAGTTATCTCACAGGGTATACATCCACCTTACAAAGTGGCCTATATTGATAGTAATACACACACTGTCTATTTACTGGGTAAAAGTGGTGTATGGGTATTTAACTCAAGCACAGGTTCTTTATCTCTCACATATCCATTAAAAACAGTGCCATCAGAAGGATTATGGGTTGATAACAGTAGTCAAAAACTCCTTGTATGGGGATTCAAGATAGGCAAAGCAACAATCAAAATCTATAACCTTGACGGCTCATTGGTGCAAACAGCATCAGGAGTTAGATACTCTGATCCACGCATTGTAGATGGCAAGATATTTGGTATAGGAGCAATTAAAGAAAAGACCATTTACTCCTACACCATTGGAGAAATACATCTTGATACAGCAACACCTACCATCAATCGTATATTTATATCTCAAGATGACATTAAATGGTGGGATATCACAGCCAAGCGATAATATCACTTACCCACAAAACACAGAAAGGGGAGGCACAAACCTCCCCTCTTTTAATAAGAAATGTATCTACATCTTACAAGGTAGCCAGGAAATACAAATACACACTACTAATAATCAGTATAAATATTGTTACAGGAGCTCCTACTTTAGCATAATTCTTGAAATTGATATCTATACCATTTTTCTTAGCAATACCACTAACGACAACATTAGCAGAAGCACCAATAACAGTACCATTACCGCCAAGACATGCTCCCATAGACAGTGCCCACCATAGTACATTGTGGGTATTGAGGGATGGATCTCTTGCAATTAGAGAACTTATAACCGGTATCATCGTGGCAGTAAAGGGAATATTATCAACAAACGCACTAATAACGGCAGAACCCCATAATATAACCATAACGAGAACAACTTTGTCTCCACCACTCACCTTAACCATCCACTGGGCTACCATATCTAGCACGCCTGTAGAGTCTAAATATCCAACGATGATAAACAAAGACATAAAAAATAGAAGGGTCGTCCACTCTACCTGCATAACAACCTTCTCAACCGTCTCATGATCTATAACAAGGAACAGTGCTAAAGAACCACCAAGCAAGGCAACCACTGCCTCCGAAACCCCTATAATATCGGAAACGAAAAATAGAACAATAACAAATAACAATATGGCAAGTCCTGCACGCATAAGATATCTGTTCTTTATAGCCTTATCAGGTTCAAACCCTTTTATCTTTTCCTCTACTCCATCAGGATGCTTAAGTGTAAATTTATCCTTGAATATGAAATATATAAAGAACGCTGCCATAATGACATTGAGGATACTAATGGGAGTTTCATACTTTATAAATTGAATAAAAGACAATCCTGCACCTGTACCAATCATAATGTTTGGAGGATCACCAATAAGGGTTGCCGTACCACCAATATTAGATGCCATAATTTCACCAAGTAAAAACGGCATAGGGTCTATCTCAAGAATTGCAGTAACATATAAAACAAGAGGGGTCATAAGAAGAACAGTAGTAACATTATCGAGGAATGCCGATGTAAATGCCGTAAGAAAGAACATACCAAAGAAAAATTTTACAGGGTCTCCTTTCGACAACTGAAGTGTTCTAACACCAAGATATTCAAAGAATCCACTATGGGCTAAGATACCCACTATAATCATCATGCCCATAAGCAGGGCAAGCGTTTCAAAATCTATAAAAGACCAGAAATCCTCTGTATTACCATAAAACACCTCTGCCACAAAAATGGTGGCGGCAGCACCAAGCATAGCCACAGCTGTTCTATGTCTGATATCAGTCATCAAGAAAACATAAACTAGGGCAAAAAGTGCAATTACAGCAACGGTAAATGTTATATGCATGGTAGTTCCCTCCCCAACCCTTGCTAGAAATTAAGCTTATTTCTCTTCCTCTTCTTGATTCTTCTCATTATCAATCATATGAACAATGGCCGATAGTATAGCCTCCTTCGTAATAACACCACGAAGTCTATTTTCCTCATCAACAACAGGTAGTACATTTCTATGATGCTCAAGCATAAGCTTTAAGGCTGTAAGGTCTGTATCTTCTTCTTCTACAACCGGAGTCCACTTCTTTACCTCACTAACAGGGCTATCCATAATGCTTGCCAATTCTTTGGCCAATATACCTATATCAGGAAAATAAGAAGTACTAACCAGCCTTTTAACATAATCTGGAATAATGACATCGGATATTGATGAACCACTAACATAACCTATAACCCTGAAATCCTCGTCAACCAAAGGAACACCCGGTAGACGATGTGTATAAAGTATTTCGATAGCCTCTCTGACAGTCATATCATCGGTAATTGCTGTTAGGTCTCTAATGTATATGTCTTTTACAAGCACTATACTCACCCCCTTAGAGTACCTTCTCAACTTCTACATACTCGTACACTTTCTGTACCTGAACAATACCATCAATATCGGGCTCCAGCTTGGTTGCCACAGCATAAGCTGTTGCCACGGCATGCTTAGCTATATCGGGACCTTCCATACCAGAAATAATGGCATGAATAAGACCAGCAGTAAGAGCACTGTTTGCACCAACAACTGAGAATATGTGAGGATCAACAAGATGCACATGGTAGACATTGCCATATATACCAATGACATTATGAATAACCTGCCATGACAAACTAACAACCTGAATACCTCTATCCATTAAGGATTTGGCCAGTTTGATTTCATCTTCAAGTGAATGAACCTCTATATCCCCAAAGTGCTCTTCTCCCTCTTTAGGATCTTCAACAAGCATAAATGGAATAGCATCGGCAGCTCGAGGAAGATATTCGATAGTGGCATTGATAACTGTCTTCTTACCAAGTCCGTTAAAATATTTAATTAGCTCATAGTATGTATCAGGAGATAAACCACTAGGCAAAGAACCTCCAAACAATATCCACTCTGCCCTACCGAGATGAGGTCTTAGCCTCTTTTTCAACTTTTCTATATCCTGAGGCGATGCTTCAGGACCCTTAGTACCAATACTTGTGACAGTACTCTCTGTAAGATCAACAATCTGGATATTTCTACGGGTATTGCCGTTATGAATATAGACATAGGAACCAGGCACTCCCCTCTGAGTTGCAGAATCTTCCCATGCCAGACCGTTTCTACCTGCAAGCAAGCCGGTAGAAAGTACATCGCTATAACCCAGCTTCATGAGAATTTCAGCAGCAATAAAACCCTTACCACCGGGACTATATATTTCTTTTTCGGTTCTATGAAAAGAACCCGGAATCAATTTTTTCACCTCAAGATAGGCATCAATAGCCGGATTTAGTGTTACACAGATTACCACACTCTTCACCTCCCCATGAGATTACGCATTCTCTTTTTTACCTTATCCCAATCTTCCTTATGTCTAATGAGAAAATCTTCATTAAATTGATATCGATTAATTGCCCTGGCATAAAATTCCGAAAACCCTACAACCACCTCATATAATTCATCAAACGCAACTTTCTCATCTGATAAAGAATCATACCACTTTATAGGGGGCGCAGGACTATATAAATGCCACATACTAGGTGGCAGAGGTCTTATCCCCATAGAAACAATAATATCTGTAATTCGCTTTGCATGTTTTATAGAAAAGAACTTAACCTCACTCCATATTCCGTCACCATAAATAGACTCTAAGTCACAAGAAAAATGATAAACAAGCCACTCCCCAGCAGCAAACCTTTGAAAGACACCCTGTTTAAAGTCCACTTTATCACCCTCCTTACTTAATATAGAATAGCACCAAACAAAACAAAAAGGGGCACATATGCGCCCCTTTTTGTAATTGCATATGTATCGCCTTACTTATCAATAGCAGTACACACAGGGCCAGCCTCGAATACAGCACTAACATGAACAGAAATAGTCTGAGAGCCAGCAGATATAGGTACATTTTCAGATCCGCCTTTTTCTACAGTGGCATATCGAATTCCATTATCAACAGGTGCATAACTACCATAAGAAACAGAAACAAGCGATATATGTTCTGCTCCAAGTGGTTTCACTAAGCGGATAGCATTATCTTTAGCATCAAGAATGGCTTTTTCCAAAAGGTTCTTCCTTACCTCATCTGCCTTTGTGTAATAGAAAGAAATACCAGAGAGTCTCACATTTTCGGCTCTATTAGCCGTTATTTTTCCGGCAAGCTCACCTACTTTATCAACAGGTACATCGATTTTTATGACCTCAGAAGCTACAAACTTATCGTAAATATATTTATCCTTCTCCCAATGTCCTGTTTGTCTAAGACTAAGTCCTGTGGTAGTAATATACTTATCTTCTGTATACTCCTTGGCAATATCGATAACATACTTTGCATTGTCTTTCATAATTTCCATTGCCTTATTTGCATCTTTATCCTCACCAACAATATTGACAGTAAGCACAGCTCTATCTGGTGTCACATCTTGTTTGGCTACTCCAATAACAGAAACTCTTGCCGTAGTAGATGTACACGACACATCAGCACTAACATTTTGAGACGATAAAGCCCAATAGCCACCTAATGCAAACATGAAAAGTCCTACTACTACAGTAATAACCAACCACTTTTTGCCCTTCATATTTACCACCTCCACACATGTATACGAAGGTGCATGAGAAAAGTATCACAGGTAGGGATAGGAATCAAGAACGGAGGCAGCAATTGTTCCCTTACCACCATGTGCTATAAGCGTTGCATTAATGGTAGTAAGAAAGAATTTGGCATCAGGTCTAAGTGCATGAAGATAATCTTTAAGCAGATGTGCATCTTCATCACACCATGCGTGGGATATGCCCACAAGAGGCTTCTTGGCACTCTCTATTGCTTCTGCCATATGCTTACGAAGCAATCTTAGTGCTTTTTTTCTACCAAATGATTTACCAATGACCTTTAAAGTACCCGTCTCATCAGGTGATATAGTAATCATAATACGCATAGCTCTAGCAGCCATTCCAGCAAGACCGGAAACACGTCCACCACTAAGGGTAAATCTAACATCACCAACAACGGCGTACGTATGCTCTTTCCGATTATCTCTAATTTCTGTTAATATCGAAATAATTTCCTCAATCGACTTACCATTCTTATCTAGTTCATGGGCAAGCCAAGCGTAAAGTCCAATACCTGTACCGGCAGTAAGCGTATCAAAGGGAATAACCTCTTGTTCATACCCTAATTCGTCAATAGCGGCATAAATTGCACGGTATGTACCGCTGATATTTTTACTAACATGTACAACCAGTATAGGCTTAGGTAAAGCCCGAAAAACTTCCATAAAGTCATATGCTGTAGGCATACTAGTAGATATTTCTCCGGGTACGAGCATATGCTCTATTTCACCAGAAAGTAGCTCTTCTGTTGCCTTATGACTTTTCCCCCTAAACACCACATATAACGGTACAGTAGTAATAACATCTTTCAAATGTGGCGGCACATCTGCTGTACCATCAACAACAATAGATAGCACTCCGCATCCCCCCTAAATTATTACTATTCACACATTGGCATCAAGTACTGAAACTGCCAATGTGCCTTTCCCACCATGGGCTACCAATGTAGGATTCATGTATGTTACAAAAATAGAAGCATCTGGACGCTCTTTACGAAGCGTCTCCGCTATCATACTGGCATCTTTATCAGCCCATGCATGGGATATTCCAACAATAGGACTTTCTGCATCTTTTAAAGACTGTCTTGCCCTTTCAAGGACATATCTAATAGCCTTTCTTCGCCCCATAGTTTTATAAATAGCTTGTATGTATCCCTCTTCGTCTGGGGAAACAACAACCATAAAATGCATGGCCTTAGCTGCAGCCGCAGCAATCCCCCTAACTCTGCCCCCATGAAGTGCAAAACGTACATCGCCAACCAAAGCATAGGTTTTTTCCCTTCTATTATCACGAAGTTTCACAAGGGTATCGTACACTTCCCTGGCGGTAGCACCTTGTTTAAGGAGTTCATACGCTAGATATACATATACTCCTATTCCCGAGGCAGCTGTTTTCGTATCAAACATATAAAGTTTATCTAAAACTCCAACAGTCTCCGCTGCCGTTTTAATGGATTGATAAGTGCTACTGATTCCACTACTAACATGGATGGCTAAAGCAGGATAATCCAACTCTTTAAGAGCATCTACAAAGTCCTGGGCTGAAGGCATGCTCGTAGACAGCTTACCCGGATCAAGCATGGATTCCATCTTATGCAAGATAAGCTCTTTAGTAGCTTTATAACTAACACCATCATAGATAACATACTGCGGCACATAAGCTACCTCATTCTCAAGTTGAGGAGGTATATCGGCATCCCCATCTACAACAATACGCAAACTCATCTTTCCCCACCTACTTCCCTACACAAAATGTAGAAAACAATTTATCTAACACATCTTCAGATACATCCGCTCGTCCTAAAATAGCACCAACATGTCTTGCCGCCCTTTCAATATCTATAGATGCTATTTCAGGCATATTTGTTTCAACAAGGTTTCGTGCCTCTTCCATATATTGTAAAGCCTCGTGAACATGAGACATAACCCTACCAGACATATAAAGAGGAGAATGTTCATGTTGACCAAGAATATCCGATATTGAATTTACAAGTTCATCTATACCTTTACCAGTCTTGGCTGATACACCGATAACAGGTGGCCCATATTCTTTAAACTGCAAAAGAGCTTTTTCCACATCATTTACCATATCTATTTTATTTACAGCTATAAGTCGTATATTTTCCCCAAACTCATGCCATACCCTTAAATCATCTTCTGCAAGTGCCTTACTACCATCAACAACCCATATCAGCAAATCTGCCTCCTTGGCAAGTTGCTTGGCTTTATCAACACCAATTTTTTCAACCTTATCTACAGTTTGTCTGATACCGGCAACATCAACAAGGGATACTGGTACATGCCCTATCATGTGCATAGCCTCTACAAAATCACGTGTTGTTCCGGGAATATCAGATACAATAGCCCTTTCATATCCCAATAGTGCATTAAGAAGAGATGACTTACCAACATTAGGTGCCCCAACAAGAACAATCTTGTATCCTCTTGCCAATTTTTGCCCTATTTCTATACGCTTGTATAAAATGGTTAGCTTCTCCAAGATATCATCCATAATTTCAAGAAATTGCTTTTTTCTGTCATCGAATCCATATTCTTCCAATTCCACATCTTCAGGATAATCAACATCAGCCCTCATAGCCGAGGCCAAAGATAATATGTCATCATAAATAGCTTTGATTTCCCTCTCATATTCACCGGCCGCACTGCGTGTTGCCGCTTTGATAGACTCAATATTTTTACCATATATAACCTCATGGAGAGCCTCTACTTGAGAAAGAGACATCTTACCTGAAAGAAGAGCTCTCTTGGTAAATTCACCCGGCTCTGCAAGACGAGCACCCATTGATATGAGACGTGATATCAAAGCAGAAGCAATAACGGGATTACCATGAATATGAAACTCCACCATATCCTCCCCTGTATAGGAACGAGGGGAATAAAAAGCGACAATTAGGGCTTTATCTATTATATCTCCCTCATCATCATAAATATTAGCCAGCCTCATAACTCCATGAGGAGGGATTTTCTTATTGATAACCTTTTCTGCCAGTAAAAAAGAACCCCTCCCAGAGAGGCGTATAACATGAATAGCACCAACGCCGGGAGGGGTTGAAAGGGCAACAATAATATCAGACATATCAGCCAACCCTCTTTATCTCTATCCTCCTATTAGGTTCTTCTCCAAATGAGCGTGTGGTATAAGATGGGAAATGTTCCTGTACAAGCTTATGTACAATTTTCCTTTCCCAACGGGGCATAGGATTTAGCTTTATGCTTCTCAGTCTACGAGACTCCATATACTGTATTTTTTTCTCTATCATAGATAATAGCTTTTCTGCTCTACGGGCCTTATAGCCCATGATATCTATATCAAGCCTAACAGGCTTATCAAAACGGAGTCTAATAACCTGATCTATAAAATGCTCAAATGTATCAAGAAATTTACCATGTTTACCAATAAAGCCAGCAAGATCTTCACCATCTATACGAACATGTATTTCACCCTCATCATATTCATCTACATAGATGGTTGCCTCTTTACCAGCAGCTTTCATAATATCCTCAAGAAGTTTTTTGACAATAACAGATGGAACTGGTCTCCAAGCCCTAATTTTTACAACCTTACCCAACAAACCCTTTTTTTCCTCAACTATTTCATATTCAAAGTGCTCTCCAAGCACGCTTTTTGCAGACGCTACCGCTTCATCAACACTTGCTCCTGTAAATATCATATCTCCCACAGTGTTCACCCCCCACAGTATTAAACAACCTTCTGATTAAAGCCTTTCTTATCAAGCTCTTTCTCTACCATATATCTAACTACTCTGTTTTCAATAACACCTAAAAATGCGAACGTTACCCAATAAATAGCCACACCAACAGGCATTTTCATAGCAATCCAAGCAAATAACAGAGGCATCATAATCATCATCATTTTCATCTGAGATTGTGTTTTAGGATCAGACGTTGGAGTTTGACTGAGTTTAAACTGGAAATATGTCGCTATGGCAACGATAATAGCAGTTGCCCACGTTGGATCTGGTTTAGAGATATCAGGCACCCATAGAAAAGATACTCCATTAAAATTGGGATTATACAGATGGTAGTTTAGAAGAGCCTTATACAATCCCCAGAATATAGGAAGCTGGAAAATAAGCACAAGACATCCGGCCAGTGGATTGACATTGTACTCTTTGTATAGTTTCATCAATTCCTCGCCCTGTTTATTCTTATCTTCTTTATACTTTTCCTGTATCTGCTTCACAAGAGGCTGAATCTTAGCCATCATAACACTAGAACGTATCTGCTGATATGTAAACGGAAACATAAGTATCTTCACTATTAGTGTAAGAAGCATAATATCCACGGGATAGTATGGAACAAATCTATACAAGAAATCCAAAACCCACATAAAAAACATGGCAATAGCGCCAGTAATACCCTTTAATGGTTGAGTAGCTGTCGTAGCTGTTGTAGCTGCTACTGTCTGTGTGCTTCCCACAGTTTTCGTTGCCATGGTAGCACTACTGCTTACAGTTTCTGTAGCCATTTATATATCCCTCCTACTTATCGCTGATAAAAAACTTGAGTTGTATTTTCTCAGGTACTGGATCATAACCCCATGTACCCCATGGGTGACACCGTAATATCCTCTTCAGTGCCAAATATCCCCCTACTATCACACCATGCTTTTCTATAGCCTCCACCGTATATGCAGAACATGTTGGTATATGCCTGCATACCGGCCCTTGAGAAAACAAATGCAAAAAAGCATGAATGAACATCAAAATGCTTATAACGATTTTCTTACTTAGAATACTCAGATACTTCACTACTGTCCCCCCTGCCTACCTGCTCAAGCATATTATCTAAAACATGCTTCATCTCCTGAAACGAAACATCTTTAACCTTCATACGAGGTAAAATAACAACCGCGTCTTGTAAATGGGGAAGATGCCCCCTTACTATCTCCCTTATCTGCCTCTTTAGTCTATTTCTCCTCACGGCCTTCCCAAATTTTTTAGAAACAACTATTCCGATCTTTGGCCCATCTTCTATAGGCAAATAATATACAACAAATAAGGGAGATTTTAGCATCTTCCCCCTTTTATACACTTCACCAAACAATCTACCTGATGTAAGCCTATACTTCCGTGGTATTCCCACATCTTACACCTTACGATAAGATGGTGTAAGTCTCCAACGCCCCTTCTGTCTTCTTCTCTTCAAAACTCTTCTTCCACCTCGTGTGCTCATTCTTGCCATAAAGCCATGTGTACGAGCCCTTCTACGGTTATGTGGCTGATATGTTCTCTTCATAGCCCTATCCTCCTTTCCCTATGTTAACATTTTCTTTGCATACCACAACACTATCTACCTACAGGTAGGCATATTGAATTATACACTATTAATATGCTATGTCTTCATCTGACAAACTATCCCTTTTTACCCCCTCTACTTTTACCCATATACCATCGGCAATTTCAAGAGCTCTGGCATCGGACAACATAAAACCCGTCTTTTTCAAAAGTGCTGCTACCTTGATACTATAGCTATCAGGAGACTGTGTCCAGATGTCTTCTTTGCCACCGGCTATAAAATGGATAACTTGAACATATCCGTGCCAATGAAGTAATCTGTAGATATCAAACAACACCTCTTCAGGACGAGAAAATTTATCTATAGGAATTAAAAATATAGCAGTATGAAAATACCCATCTAAAGATTTTAAGGCTCCTCTAGGAAGTACAAACGTAGACGGACCTCCATAAGGGAGATACGATAGCTGTCGCTTATACTCATCAACATCATCAGGAGCCACCAAACATGTAATAGAACCTTTTCCACCTAAAAGTCCATATATCTCTCTGACATTATCCACATCAAATGGAACTATTAACACATGCCAATTGGGTTTCATTCTCACAAGATTTCTAAACCCTCTAGGCATAAACTCACCTCTGCCCCAAATAACTCATATAAACTGCAGACAGAAGCCAACGGAAACCTTCTACCCAGGTGCCAACTGTGTAGCGTGTAGTACGAGGCGATATTCTTTTCATTATAGGCATTTGAGATACAACATCGGCAATAGAAGAAGACAACCAATCAATTTCTACCTCTATGGGAGACGAAAAGGTAAATGGTCTTATCGAACCATTTTGCAATTTATCTATAGCTTCCTGAGTTCCTATCTGAATATTACGGGCCACCTCATGTAGCAGAGAATTCTTCGTTGCAAAACGCCCTACTGCCTCTTGAACAGGAACAAATACTGTATTGGGAAGATATTTCTCCATCTCCCACTGCATCTCCTTTTGCCCCACAACAAGGATAACCGGAACACCAAATTCACCTGCAAAAGCGGCATTAATTGTTGTTTCACCTACAGGTTCACCATTAACTCGAATATTATAAATACTGGAAGAAGAATATGTGTGATCCATAGCACCACCGCCGCCAATAAGAGAATGATATCCAACAAATATCACACCATCATAAGTTCCATCAAAGCCACTCATCATATAATCTTTACGGGGAAAACCACTTATAAGAAAAACATGCCTATACTCTTCTGGGAAATCTAAAACCGACATATTCTCTCCTTTACTATGGCTATCAACAATAACAACTTCCGCTTCACTATCATATTCCTTTATCACATCTATAAGAGGAAGAATGTGCCTAATAAGAATCTCTGTTGTCCCTTTAATATTGTTTTTCCACCATTCCCATGATGGGATACCAGATAACCCTTCAATGTCTGTTGACATAAATATCTTCACCTTAAGTCCCTCCTTGCATGTTAGAATTATTCTATAAAGAATAATACAACTTAGGAGGTGCCTCCTTATGAAAGGAAAGCTTAAAAAGCAAATCACCCTTATTGTTATCCTATTTATCTTATTATCATCCGTACCTGTAGGTGTTTTTTCTTTAATTGAGATGAATAAAAATAAAAACTTGCTAACCAACGTTACTGAAGAAACGGTACAAGGCACATTAAATAGTATGAGTGAAGGTTTTTCAGGTGCTATTAGGGCGTGGCTGGAAAATATTGCACTAGTACCTATCAAATCAATGGAAGAGAAGGCTAAATATGCTCTTCAGAAAATCGATGTTTTTTCTCAAATGTCAGGGAAAGCTGCACAAGAACAAGTTCAAACATACTCAGAACAGCTAAATCACATCGTCCAGAACTATGCTAAAGTCCTTGAAGGAGCTGTTAGTCAGGTAGCTATTGTTAAAACAACAGGGGGATTCTATTTTGTATATCCTCCAAGATCCGAATATGTTAGTGATATACGAACAGAACCATGGTATGAAGAAGCACTGAATACAGGAACTCTTACATTTTCGCCTCCGTTCCTGAATCAAGATACTGGTCAAATGGAAGTTGCTATAGGTTACCCAATCAAAGATGGTAACAATATTTTAGGTGTAATAGGACTTTACCTTTCTTTAGATCAGATATCAAAAATATCTGAACTCTCTGCAATTAAAAATAAAGACAAATACTCTTCCTTCTTCTTTCTTGTGTATATCCCCAAAGACGATAAAGTTCATGCCCCTATACTTCTTGCCGCTCCTGACAAAAGATATAATGGATTACCTTTAAATCTGGACTTCTTACATGCGTATGGTGATAAAGCAAGAGAAATGAAAATGAAATATGAAAAAGAGTTGAAATTAACCGAAATAGATAAAAAGCAACTAGAACAATCATACGAAATAATAAAAGCAGCTACAGACGGAGAAATAACTGACATAAGTCTTTTTGATCACAACCTGCGTATTAAAGTAGCTTCAATACCAGGAACCCCATGGAAAATCGTATCTGCTATCAATAAAGATATATGGCTTCAACCTGTACAGGAAATCTCCGCATCTATTAATAAAACAAGAAACTTCTTTATCATATTTGTTATTATTCTCATTATCATTGCTGCCACCCTCTCTTACATCCTACTTAGTAAAATCTTCGATCCCCTTATTGAGCTGGAGCGTAAAATCCTTAGAATGGGACAGGGAGATCTTAGAGAAGACTTAGATTATCCATGCAACAACGATATCAAACTCATAGTAAATGCCATCAATGAAATGAAAAACAATCTAAAGAATACTATAGAAATACTAAGACACCAAAAGAGGAGTGATTAAATGTGGGTGTCCCGTGGAGAGAAGCGGTATCTAGTGGAGACATTCTTATTGTGCAAACCAGATCGGACAAAGAAGATGAGCTAAGATTTAGCTTTAGGGGATTTATTACCGAAATAGCAGAAGAATATCTAACATTACAAGTGGATCTCGGAAAGAAATTCATGCGTTCGTCCAAACCTGCTGATATCATATGGGCTAATGTTAATACCAGACTAGAAAATTTCTATGGCAAAGGCAAAACAGGTATTATACTTGATGGAGATCAAATGTTTATATATCCTGACTCACCACACTTAGAGCTTATACCTGTAAGTGAACTTGTTGAACAGAAAAATTTCATCGATATGACTATACCAGTACTTGTTTCCTATAAAGGTGGTGATGAGGATATAGAGGGGGTTTTACTCAAAGCAGGTATCAATGGTGCAAAGATACTTCTTTACAAAGAAGATAGCGATAAGATTGCAGACGATGAGATTTTCTTCTTCTCAGAAATTCCTATTACCTCAGGCTTTCATCAATTTATGAGCAATGGGGTCGTTACATTTAGAGAATCTTTAACAGATGGGATTGACGATTATGACGTACTGTATGTAAGGCTTTCACTTGATGAACAAACAACGACTGTATTTTCTATGCTTGCAGCATACTTATTCGGAACGATACAGGTGGACTTAACACCCAAAAAAGCTAAAAAACACGGTGGTATATTGGGTTTATTTAAAAGGAGGTGATTTTCATGGCACTGATGGATGAAATGCTTCTCGACCTATTAGGAGAAATTGGAAATATTGCTATGGGCAATGCAGCAACGGCTCTTAGCCAAATGATAGGAAAAACCATACATATAACCACACCTGAGGTGTGGCTTGGGACTTTGCCTGCAGTCCAACATCCTGAAGAACCTTCTGTTCTCATTACCGTAGGATATAAGGGGGATTTTGGTGGATCTTCTATGCTTCTCCTTAAGGAAGAACAGGCGCTCCTTCTGGCTAACCTCATGCTTGGCCAGTTTGGAATGGAGGTCTCTTCAGTTGACGATCCCATGCTTATATCTGCACTGCAGGAAGCTATGAATCAGATGATGGGAGCATCGGCCCGTGCCTTGACAGAGCTTACTGGCTCCTTCATTGAGGTAACCACACCGGAATTCAAACCACTACCTAAAGGTTTAACCAAAGATGTATTAGAAGAGCTAGTACAATCTTTTAACGGTGGGAAAATAGCCACTGTAAGATTCAATGTTATTGTAGACGATACACCTCTGAAAAGCCATATGTATTTACTGTATCCATCAGCCCTAGCTGGAAAACTTGTTCTGAAATATTTATCTGCGCTGAAGGGAGAAACCAAAAAAGATGAGTAATAATATCCATAGAGACCTTGCCCTAGGCATACACCGCGCCTATAAGGGCAAGGTCTCTATCACCCCCAAAATTCCACATATTACATATGAAGATTTTGCCTACTTATATACCCCTTATGTAGCAGATGCATGCAGGACTATAGCAAACGATAAAAGCGAAAAATATAACCTCACCTCTGTTGGTAACACTATAGCAATTGTTACTAATGGTAGCCGCATATTGGGACTAGGTAACATTGGACCAGAAGCTGGACATCCTGTCATGGAAGGTAAATCACTACTTTTTAAGGTGTTAGGTGGTGTTGATGCGTATCCACTATCTATTAATGCCCCTTCATACAAAGAAATTGTGGCATTTGTCAACGCACTAAAACCATCTGTCAGTGGTATAAACCTTGAAGATATATCTCAACCTGATGCATTTCTTGCTTGGCAGGCACTTCAGAATATAGATATACCTGTCTTCCACGATGACATGGAAGGTACCGCCATAGTACTTATGGCAGGTCTTATTAACGCATCAAGAGTAGTTGGCAAAACTATAGAGAAGATGAAAGTTGTATTTGTTGGTAGTGGCTCTGCTGGTTTAGGATTTGCCCTCCTATGGAGCGATATGAATTTACCCACCGAAAATATCATATTTATCGATAGAAAAGGTGTTATATCTTTAGATAGATCAGACATAAGAGAAAATCCTGTAAAAAGTCAAATTGCAAACCTGTCATCCGGCCAAGGTCATACACTAGATGAAGTAGTAGATGGAGCAGACGCCATTATAGGTGCTTCTTCACCTGGTGCCATCAGGCTAGAACATATAAAAAAGATGGCAGATAAACCTATCGTATTTGCAGTATCAAATCCTGTACCAGAGATATATCCTGAAGATGCCATAAAAGCAGGAGCATACATCACAGCCACAGGTAGGTCTGACTTTTCCAATCAACTAAACAACTCTCTGGTATTTCCCAGTCTCTTTAGAGGCACATTATCTGCCAGAGCAAACAAGATAACCGCTAGTATGAAGAAAGAAGCCGTGTACGCTTTAGCAGATGAAGTAAAAAAGCCACGACCGGATAGGATTATTCCACG
>JAADFF010000069.1 GCA_013153035.1 Dictyoglomota bacterium
TGCTGTCAGTGTTGTCTTTCCGTGGTCAATGTGTCCAATTGTTCCCACATTTAGGTGTGGCTTCGTTCTTACAAATTTCTCCTTTGCCATATCCTATCACTCCCCTCTTTCTTTCTTTATAATTTGTTCCTGAACGGACCTTGGAACCTCTTCGTAGTGAGAAAACTCCATAGCAAAGGTTCCACGACCCTGTGTAAGTGTTCTCAGTGCTGTGGCATATCCAAACATTTCGGCCAACGGCACTTCAGCGGTAATAACCTGAAGTCCACCCTGTGCCTCCATGCTCTTAATTCTACCTCTTCTGGAATTAAGGTCACCGATAACAGAACCCATATACTGCTCAGGAACGGTAACCTCAACTTTCATGATAGGCTCAAGCAGAACAGGGTCAGCTTTTTTAGCTGCTTCTCTAAATGCCTTAATAGCAGCCATCTGGAATGCCATATCTGAAGAGTCAACCTCGTGATAAGAACCGTCTACCAGTGTAGCACGAAGATCCACAACGGGATAGCCGGCAAGAGGTCCTGACTCCATAGCCTCTTTAAGACCTTTCTCTACAGAAGGAATATACTCTCTTGGAATAACACCACCAACAATCTTATCAACAAACTCAAACCCCTTACCTCTTTCGAGAGGCTCGAATTCTATGACAACGTGACCATACTGACCGTGACCACCTGTCTGACGGATGTGCTTACCTTCCACCTTAACAGGCTTGGTAAATGTCTCACGGTAAGAAACCTGTGGCTTACCAACATTGGCATCTACCTTAAACTCTCTCTTTAGACGGTCGACAATAATTTCAAGATGAAGCTCACCCATACCGGAGATAATAGTTTCACCGGTCTCATGGTCAATCTTTACCCTAAATGTTGGATCCTCTTCGGCAAGCTTCTGGAGTGCCTGAGAAAGCTTGTCCTGATCAGACTGTGTCTTTGGCTCAATAGCAATAGACACAACTGGTTCAGGAATAAAGATAGACTCAAGAATAATAGGATGTTCCTCATCGCAAAGTGTATCACCAGTGGTGGTGTTCTTAAGACCAACAATGGCACCAAGGTCACCAGCACCAATGGCCTCAACGTCTTCACGATAGTTAGCATGCATACGTAGAAGCCTGGATATACGCTCCTTTTTGCCCTTAGTGGCATTATAAACATATGTTCCAGCCTTAAGCATACCAGAGTAGACTCTAACATATGCAAGCTTACCAACAAATGGATCTGTCTGAATCTTAAAGGCAAACACAGCCAGTGGTGCATCATCAGATGTTGGTCTTTCCTCTTCCTCACCAGTAAGAGGATTAATACCCTTAACAGGAGGAATATCAAGAGGAGATGGAAGATAATCGATAATAGCATCCAAAAGTGGCTGAATACCCTTATTCTTAAATGCCGTACCCATAAAAACAGGGAAAATTTCCCTCTGAAGAGTACCTTTTCTGATGAGTTTCTTTATCTCCTCAGGAGACAGCTCCTCACCAGAGAGATATCTCTCCATAGCCTCATCATCAAACTCAACAGCTGTCTCTATGAGTTTTTCTCTCCACTCTTCAACAAGATCTTTTAGCTCATTAGGAACTTCTACAACCTCGTACTCTTTACCAAGATCATCTTTCCAGACATAGGCCTGTCTGGTTATGAGATCTACAACACCTTGGAACTGATCCTCTTCCCCAATGGGTACCTGCATAACTACAGGACGCACATAAAGCTTATCTTCTATTGTATTAACAACTCTAAAGAAGTTGGCACCAATACGATCCATCTTGTTAACAAAGATAATTCTTGGAACCTGATATCTATCAGCCTGCCTCCAAACAGTTTCTGTTTGGGGCTGTACACCGGCAACAGCATCAAGAATAATGATGGCACCGTCAAGCACACGCATAGCACGTTCAACCTCAATTGTGAAGTCTACGTGGCCGGGCGTATCGATAATATTAAGACGGTGATCTTTCCAGAATGCCGTTGTAACAGCCGCTGTAATTGTGATACCACGCTCTTTCTCTTGTGGCATCCAGTCCATTGTAGCCGTACCATCGTGAACTTCACCTATCTTATGGGTACGACCAGTATAGAAGAGAATACGCTCTGTTGTTGTAGTTTTACCGGCATCAATATGAGCGGCAAAACCTATATTCCTTGTTTTTTCAAGAGAGTATTCTCTTACTGTATTTTTACCCTTTGCCATAGTCTATCACCTGCGCCCCCATCTAAGGTGTGCAAATGCCTTGTTAGACTCAGCAATTCTATGTACCTCATCTCTCTTGGCAATAGCGCCACCCTTACCGTTGTAGGCATCAACAAGCTCATCGGCAAGTTTATCTACCATATTACGAGGACCACGAGCTCTTGCTGCAAGAACAAGCCATCTGATAGCAAGAGATATCTGTCTACGCTCTGGCACCTCTACTGGAACCTGATATGTGGCACCACCAACACGACGAGAACGGGTCTCTACAATAGGCTTGACATTGTCTACAACCTTTTCCATAAGCTCTTTGGGATCTACCCCACCAAGACGCTCAGAAGCAATCTTAAGAGCCTCATATACAATCTTCTCTGCCTTACTCTTCTTTCCGCCAAGCATAGTTCTATTAATGAGCTTCTGTATAAGCACACTGCCGTATATTGGATCCGGCGGAATCTCACGTGGCGGTACTGGACCTTTTCTTGGCATACCCTACTCTCCTCCTTTCAGACCTTACTTCTTAGGTCTCTTTGTTCCATATTTGGAACGGGACTGTCTTCTGCCCTCAACACCGGCAGCATCATATACACCACGAATGATGTGATAACGAACACCAGGCAGGTCTTTCACACGGCCACCTCTGACCAAAACCTGAGAGTGTTCCTGCAAATTGTGTCCCTCACCGGGAATATATGCAGTAACTTCTATACCATTTGAAAGACGCACCCTTGCAACCTTACGAAGAGCAGAGTTTGGTTTCTTAGGTGTCATTGTTCTAACAACAACACAAACTCCCCTCTTCTGAGGGTTACCCTGAAGTGCTGGAGATTTTGATTTCTCCTTGACCTTTTCTCTTCCGAATCTTACCAGCTGATTAAAAGTTGGCATTTTGACACCTCCTCATATATCTTCTGTCTGCCATTTTCTCGTCCAAAAAACAACACCTTGCGTATACGCAGACACGCTATCACAGATTATAACATAAAAACATACATACTTCAATAAGTTCCCACGTACCACAGCACTATCCATTATACACAAATTGCATATCCCGGGCAAGTATATAATGAATATTGAATCTGAAATTTAGGGAGGGGATATTCATGTTTTTTGCTTACTCAGATCTTCATAATCCACAAATAATAGAAAAACTTAAAGCAATGTTTCATTCGATACCTTCGGATAATCTATCTACCGTTGCCGTACTTACCGGAGGCGCCGAAGAGAAGTTTTTAAGGGCATTTAGAGAAGGAAAACTATCACCACCAATAGCCGTACTTGCCCACGAAAGTCAAAACTCTCTTCCTGCTGCCGCAGAAATAATGGCATACCTACATCACAGAGATATACCATCAAAGCTATTTCTCGTACCTGATGAAGCAGAAGAAGTCGGAAACGCCAATACAATGTCCGGACTTTTAAAAAATTTGGACGGTAAATATATAGGTTTACTTGATGAGCCTAGCCCCTGGCTCATAAGCGCCAGCACATTAACCCCCTATGACCTCCACTCCAATTGGGGACTAACCATTAAACGATTGACATGGAAAGAATTCCTAGAGATATGGAACGAGGAACCAACACAGGACGAAGTCTCCTCCTTTAAGAAAAAAATACAAAGAGCCGATAAAGTACTCGTATCAGAAGAGGAACTCATAAAACAAGTAAAAATGTATAGAGCCTTAAAACACCTCCACGAAAAGCATGATCTGCTTGGACTCAGTGTAAAGTGTTTCCATCTACTCAACTTACTTGGAACTGTACCATGCCTCGCTTTTGCGGTTTTAAATAGTGAAAATTACATTTTAGGCTGTGAAGGCGATATCCCCGCCCTCATTGGCATGATAATATCCAAATATCTCACAGATAAAAGCGGATTCATGGCCAACCTCAACTGGTTTTACGACGGCTATAGAGTACTTATGTCTCACTGTACATCACCTATATCTCTGCTTGACCGCTTCTACATACCTACACACTTTGAATCAGGTAAAGGGGCAGCAGTTAAAGGATACTACCCCAAAGGCATGATTGTTAGCCTTGTCAAGATATTACCCAGCGGTAAACTGTGGTTTGCTAAAGGCACCATTGTTGATACTCCAGAAAAAGATAATATTTGCCGCACACAGGTTGTTATAGAAGTAGACAAAGACACTTATGAAGAACTGCGAACAGGCAAACTGGGTAACCATACGGTAATTGTGCCAGAAGACATTACCCCCATACTGAAACATATCGACTGGCTTGCAGGATACCTCATGGGATAAAAAACTATAAAGGGAGCCACTGGGATGGCTCCCTTTTCAAGAAGTTTCCACAATACAAAAGCCCTTGTCGTATATCACCACATCGAACTTTGTGATGCAACTGTATTTCTTTATTACACCGAAAGAGAACTTCACACAACAATTCAACTACTCTTATATCATTTTCCACCGTCACATTCAAGAAGCTAAGAAGCTTTTTGAGATGACAGAGACAGTAAATCACAGACTTACCGTGTTTATCACTATTTCCGCTTTTTTTATCTACAACATACAATCCCATGATAAATTGTTACTTTCCTAAAATAATTTACAGGGCAGCGACTGTGGCTTTTCTGCTTATCTCATATTGCTCCATAAAACTACCTACATTCTTTGTCTCTCACTTAACCATAGCTTTTTCGGGGTGCCTGCCTCTGCAATCCTCGCTTCGTCTTACTTCACTTTTTTCTATCCAAGCACACATCTATTGATTAGATCAAGTAGGTTGTTAAAAGAAAAATCTCTTCTTCCACATCCCTGCTCCTCTATAAGACAGTATCCTTCGGCCATTGTTCTCAACTTATGGATTCTGAGCTCGTTTTTCTTTTCCTCAAAACGAAAAAAGGGAGCCACTTTCCAGCGGCTCCCTCTCACCTTTATAGTGGGTCTGCACCGGCCTACTTTCCCAGCCCCTCGCGGTGACTAGTATCATCGGCCTTCGTGGGCTTAACTTCCGGGTTCGGCATGTTG
>JAADFF010000071.1 GCA_013153035.1 Dictyoglomota bacterium
CTCTGGCTGTTGCCGCTGTTCCTGAGGGACTTCCTGCAGTTATGACTTTGGTTCTTGCTATTGGTGTTATGGAAATGGCTGCAGAAAATGCAATAGTGAAGAAATTAGCTGCTGTGGAGACATTGGGTAGCACAACTCATATTTGCACGGATAAAACAGGAACGCTTACTCAGAACGAGATGACAGTGCGCTATGTGAGAACCCCGTCGGGTGGATGCCATAAAGTCAAAGGTGAGGGTTATAGCCCTGAAGGTGATATTGAAAATGCGAATGTTCCAGAAATGGAATGGATATTAAAGATATCCGCTTTATGTAATGATTCTCATCTTAGAAAAGATGAAAATGGTGTATATAGCATTGTAGGTGATCCTACTGAAGGGGCCCTTGTCGTTTTAGCTTATAAGGGTGGGCTGGATGTCCAAAGTTTAAGGGAAGAATGTCCTCGTGTAGGTGAAATTCCATTTGATTCTGATAGAAAGATGATGACGACTATACATAAGTGTGATGGTAAATATTATGCCATGTCGAAAGGTGCTGTAGAATCTATTCTTGCCGTCTCATCTTATATACAGGTGGGAGAAGAGGTTAGACCAATTACTGAGGAAGATAGGAAAAAAATTATAGAAACTGCAAATTCTATGGCTTCACAGGCACTCAGGGTCTTGGCATTTGCTTATAAAGAAATGGCAGAGCCTGATGAGGATACAGCTGAAAAAGACCTTATATTTGTTGGTCTCGTTGGAATGATTGACCCGCCAAGACCAGAGGTTCCTGGGGCTATAAAGATGTGTAAAACTGCTGGAATTAAAGTTGCTATGGTCACAGGTGATAATCCTATTACTGCCATGGCCATTGCCAAAGAGATTGGTCTTGTCGAAGATCACGAAGAAGGTACATATATTACGGGTGCTGAGCTGGAGAGAATGACAGACGAAGAGCTAAGAAAAATAGTCAAAGATACCAAGGTATTTGCCCGTGTTAGTCCGGAACATAAGCTACGTATTGTTAAAGCTTTGAAGTATCACAATGAAATTGTTGCCATGACAGGTGATGGTGTTAATGATGCTCCGGCTCTGAAGATGGCAGATATTGGTGTTTCTATGGGGCTTAGAGGTACAGAAGTAGCCAAAGAGGCTGCAGACCTTATACTTCTTGATGATAACTTTGCCACCATTACTAAAGCTGTTAGAAGAGGTCGTATTATCTATGACAACATAAGAAAATTTGTGCAATTTCTATTATCTTGTAATCTGGGCGAGGTTGCCATAGTATTCTTGGCAGAACTATTTGGCTGGGGATCTCCATTTAGACCTATACATCTTCTTTTCTTGAACCTTCTTACTGATTCGTTCCCAGCACTTGCTCTTGGTATGGAGGGACCCGAAAAAGATGTTATGGAACGTCCTCCAAGGGATCCCAACGAGCCGCTTCTTGATAGAAAAATGACATTCCTTATGGGGGCAACAGCTACATTTATTACAGTAGCTGTCCTTTCGGTCTACTATCTTGTGAAATATGTTTGGCAGTTTCCACATGATGTAGCACAAACTGCTGCACTGGCAACACTGGTTATTGCAGAGGTTGTAAGGGGATTTGCTGCAAGGTCTGAAAAGGAGTGGATACTCTTTACCCCGAAGATGTTTACAAATAAGTATATGAACTGGGCTGTTTTTATCTCTATAGCACTTCTCTTGCTTGCCATGTATTTACCGGGGATAGATAGGGTGATGCAGCTGAACCCTGTTAAGGATATTCGTCTTTTGACAACTATTGTCATTGCATCACTGTTGCCTGCTCTTGCCCTTGAAGTGGCAAAGGTATGGTATGGAAGGAGGTATGAATCTTGAAGGATATAAAAAAAATCATAGGTATTCTTGTTGTTAGCTATCTGCTCTTTGCCGGCATTGTTGCATGGCTTGTGTGGGATAGTTTAAAACAAAATGGTTTTACCGGTTCAGAGCTGTATACCCGCTTTGGCATTATTATTGGTATCTTTATAGTGCTTAGTGCCATGGAGTTCTGGCTGAAATATAAGGTGGGCATGGCCAAAACCTTACTTATTAGAGGATTGGCCGTTGGTATTGGCGTGGGTATTATCTCTTATGTGATGGGTTATACCATTACCAATTCAGCTATGTGGGGTATGGTATTTGGTATTATCTACTACTTCTGGGATAGAAGTAAAATGATAAGACTACAGAATATGCAGAAGTAAGTACAAGGTGGAGATGCCCTATTCCTATATGTGGCTTCTTAAGAAGTGAAGTAGGGCATCTCCACTTCTTGATAGGACAAATAAATGGTTTTTTCCAAATTTTTGCTTGTCATCTGCTTCCAAATAGATCTTTAGAATGATGTCTTCTTCTTTGATAATAGCACCTACGAAATTACCTGTCTTGGAGACGATACTCTCTTTCATAGCCATCGGAAGCATGAGAAAATCCTCTTCATCTGTTCCTTGAATGTTTATGTGTATCCACAGCTTGGGTGTTCCTTGACTCTCAAGATATATCCAACCACGGGAAGCTCCCCATATCGTGAGAGCACTGGTAAGGAAGTCTGTGCTAGCACTGATGGGATTATCACAGCCTGTAAATGCCTCGATTAGTGTAATGATTTGCTCCAGTACCTCATTCTCACTCTGCATGATTCGTATAGTTTCGATGAACATTTCTATAATCTCTGTGGCATCTGAACCACCTATGAGGTTACCTTTTTCTACTTCCATAGCAGTTTTTATGGCGAGGGCATAAAATGGGTCAGACATCTCTATTTCTTCAAGTACTATATCAGACCATTTCGAATCTAATATGTCAAACAGGTGTTTGGCTCTTCTAAAGTGGAAGTTGGCAATTTCCCTTGCAGAATTTATAGCCTTTTTGCCTATAAGAGCATGTATATAAGCAGATAGGAGTTTAAATCCGTTTTTGTAAAGATGCTTGGAAAGTTTTGTCAGTGATTCTATATCTTGATTAACGGTTCTTGGCTTCCCACTTTTAATCATGTCTGCGACAAGTAAGTGAGGGGGATTAGGTAAATCTTCTGTTATTTCATATTGGTTCATATCGTAGGTGTAGTGTTCAGAGTAGGGTAAGTTTTCTGTAGGTGCTGCCTCTGTAAGCAGGTTGTATAGGTGCATACTTCCTCTTGTGATATCGCCACCGTTATTGAACACCACTTCTTTGGATACCATGGATAAGAAACTGTTTGCCACTCCTTGCATACCATATAGATGGTATGCAAGGGCTATGGATAGATAGATATAATCTCTGTCATAGAGTATAAGTCCTTCGATATCGATGAGGGCTAGCAGGGTATTGATATATTCTTCAAATTCGCTGCGACTGAGCATTTGGGCTTTCCACTGTATAGCCATGCCTATGGCTAGGAATGCCTCAACATTGTAGTAATAAATGAAGTATTCAAAGGAGCGTTCTAGATAGTATGTTGCCAGCCATAGATTTCCACCAGATAGCGTTAAATACATGCCTGTAGTAAACATGCCATATGCCATAAGATATGGCTCTTTTTCTGTGAAGGCATCTTTTAGTTTGATAGCTTCTGAAAGGGCACTATCGTATTGTTTGTTTCTGGCATATATGTGCATGAGAATATCTCTGTATCGAAAAGTATGTTCTATAAATACAGGACATTGCTTGTATGCTTTGTGAAGATTATTCATCTCTTCAGGTGATATGTCTTTGTTATGTCTTAGCTTAAACCTTATGATGCTATCTCTGATGAGGTATTCTATGCAAGGACCTCTGTCTACTTTTAAGTTGGTAAGTATGTTGTGTATCTCTTCCCATCCTATACCATTTGTAAGCATAGGAAAAGCATAGTATAAAATATGTGTAAGAAGCCATGGGGTATCACCGTGAAACATGCGTACAGCAGAGAATATTTCATAACCCCTTTCTCTTCTGCCATTTAGCATGAATACATGTCCTATTAACAGGTAATAACGAGGGTATTCTAAAAGTAAATCCCCGAATCGTTTTTCCATTTCCCAAGCAAGTTCAAGAGCCTCTGCAAGGTTATCACTTCTCAGCTTGTGAAGCAGTGCACCACTGAGTTTTAGGAGTATTAGTTTGCCCTTATCCGATAGATTATCAACTTCGTCTAAGAAATGGTATATTATGGGCAGTGTGAGTTTGCTTTTTCTGATGAGTTGTCTGCTAATAGAAATTCTCTCATCTGCGTTTTTTATAATATTTGACAACAGATGGTTGTCTGCAATGGTTGCAAGGTCGCCATATAGGTCAATAAGACCGCTTTCTACAATGTGGAGTAGATCTTGATAGGTGTTTATGCCTTTTAGTAAGGTTGATGGTATTTCTGTATGTTTGCTTCCAAATGCTGCAGCTATATATTTTATAGTTTCTGGTTTGAGTTTCTCACCAAGTTTTTCTATGAGGGAGAATTTATCTTTTATAGCTGTTGTCATATGTTCGTCAAGATAATGAAGTATCCTTAATATGCTAACAACGCTGCTTGTTTTGCCTTCGGAAAGACTATATAGGGTTAGAGGGTCTATATCTGGTAGGTTCATGCGATTGGCTATAGCGCTGACTTCTTCAGGGTCCATTAGTGGAAAAATAGGGGTTCCTTCTGGATCCTTCCTAATAAACAAACCATCTTTAGCGTAAGACAAGGCTTCCCATACACTTTTTTTACGAGCTGAGTCAATATAATTTTCAAAAATTACAGCAACAGGTTTGTCGATAAGTTTTAGTAATTGACTAACTGTAAGCCCTATCCAATAACCTTCCATTTGAGGTATGAGTATACCAGATGGTCCCTTATAGGTTATGTTTGTGTATTTAGAAAGGATTCTGCCCACATTACCGTCATACATGGATAAGATAGATTTAATGGTATTTCTAGGGATGAGTTTAACAAGTCCGCCTAATAAGGATTCCACCATGGTTTTATAAGAACCACCTGCAGGAACGGTAATGACAACAAAGCTTCTATTTCTCAAGTTTTTGATAAGTGCTGATATTACAAGTCTTTCTCCTTCCCCTTCCAATCCGGTAAATGTTATAAGATTGCCACTACTTTCTTCGAGAAATTGATGGGCTAGTACATCAATATATTCCGGTATAATCGGCCTGAGCAGTTTCCACTGTTTAAGTTGCTCCTTACTTACAATATTGTCAATGCCATCTAATC
>JAADFF010000057.1 GCA_013153035.1 Dictyoglomota bacterium
GCAGGGGCCAAGTTTAGAGAAACACCCAGCGCACCGAGTGATGCCTTCATACTCATGAGACCTATTGTGCCTACCCCTATGGGACCTAAAGATATCCACACGGTTGGGGCAACCTTTGCATGGGGTAGTGAATGCTTTACCATGCGGAAAAATATGATATTTCCAAAGAATATAAACAGGAAAAATCCTATAGACCACATGGCAATATTAATCACCGCCACAAGAGAAGCATATGCACCAGCACTTTTCACAAGGACATTACCGAGCATCGGCACAACAATAGCACCTACAGGGGGGATAAGCCATGAATAATTGGCATGCTCAAGGTCTACCCCATCTTCTGTAAACATCACATAACCCATAATGCAGGCAAAGCCAAACACAAGAAAAGCTCCAATAACATACATAATCCACGCAAATGTCTGGTATCCGTCAAACGGCTTCATTAGCATAGCCCCACTACCAAGTACCAAACATGCCACAGGCATAGTGGGAAAGAAACTAATCTTATACGGAGAGAGTAGGTCAGTTATAACATCTTTCCAGTACAAAATCCACCTTAGTGTCCACGGTATAAGAAGCAATGCTGCCATAACAAGGTTTATATAGTAAATCACTCTGCCTACTATGGGAAACCCTATAAGATATGTGGCATTTGCCACTGCACCTGTGCCCATTACTGCGGCAAACCATGCTGGTGGAAACGTCTTTATAGCAAAAGCTTTTCTATTCATATAAATCACCTCCAGAAAAGTATTTTTAATTTTTGTGGAAAATCAGATTATAAGAGGAAAAGCATAGAATGAGGCGGTATTATGTACCCCTCCACCAGCACGGACATCTCTTTGTTCCAAATCGTCTTATCACCATAGTGTTCACCTACAAGAAGGATATCAAACTTTGGGGAGGTAGGAAAAGTCTATATAAAAAGAGGGGAGATATTACTCTCCCCTCCTCACCACACCTTTGGTACCATCAACTTCTACATACATGCCATCTTTTAGCACTTTGGTAGCCTCTCCTGTGCCCATCACTGCCGGTATACCATACTCACGGGCAACAATAGCAGCATGGGATAGTGGCCCTCCAGTATCTACAACAACACCACTGGCAAGGGCAAATAGTGGTGTCCATGCAGGTGTGGTATATGGTGCCACCAATATGGCCCCCTCCTCCATTTTGTCAAACTCATCTTGAGATCTGATAACACACACTTTTCCCCTTCCCACACCGGGGCTACCGGGTATGCCGGTAATAATAACATTGTCATCGGCAGTGGTCTCTTGTTTCAAAGGAGATATATCTATAAATGGCAGTTTTTCCAGCTTGTGCCACAACTTTTTTCTATCTTGGATAATCTTCGCCATAGTCTTTTCATCTTTTACAACCTCGTGAAATCTTATAAAGAAAATATCTTCAGGAGATGAAATAAATCCTTTGTCATACAAAGACTTGCCCATATCAAGATACATATGTCTTAGGAAATGGGAGGGTATCATTGCCATATACCTTGTATCCTCTCTGAGCACCTGAAACTGTCTAGCATTCATCAGCGTATGAACAAATCTCTTCCTAAAAAACGGCACTTTCATAAGAGGATGTGACATGACCTCCATAAGAGCATTTTCATAAACGCTATCATCTCCTATACTACCTTCACCTATTACCAGACCCTTCAGAATCTGCAAAGGCACCTCAGGTTTGTCTATCCACATACCATCAGACATATACAAGACACTTCCAGCCTCTCTGTAGCCATATTCCCTAAGAAACTTATCAAACGCCCTTCTGAAATCTTCTGCCCGTTTATCGGTGTTTATAATGGAGACAAGCTCCTGAGCAGTATGTTTTTCAAACAGTTCTCTTAAATACTCGTTTTTTCTTATCATATCTGCAAGTTTCTCAAGTTCGCGGTTAGAGCGGGTAATAACCGTGTCAAGCCCTGTAAATGCCAGTGTACCCAAATGGTGCTCTTTTTTCATCACCTTTAGCCACACACGAAGCAGTGCAAAATGTAGCATTGAACTATAAAGATATTTGCTCCTGAGTTTGCCTGCGATAGTTGTCATCTGCATAGCTTTCTTAATGTAAAAAAGCCTTTCTTTAGGTGTTTTCGGCACATACCTTTCTATATCTGCCTTTACATCTTCGGTCTTTTTCACCATCGGGTCTTTCTTCCAGTCCTTGGCACTGGCAATCAGCCCCTTTACAATAAGTGTCAGTGGTGCAAAAGGTAACATTGGGGTAACTATAAACTCAGCTACACCGTGCGGTGTTGTCCACAGGAAATAATCCAGAACAGCTGGCATGCCGTTTTTCCATATAAGCATGTTCTTTCTCACGCCACCAACCCTGATACCCAGTGGGGCAAATGGCATTATGACAGCATCGCGAAAGACAATATTCATAAAATCACCCTCGGCTGGATAAGGCCTTCGTGTCAGCATCTCAGATATTATGCGAAATGCATTAAGCTTGGCTATATTCATCTTCAGCTTGGGAATAGGTAGCGTGGTGATAGGACGCGACTGGAGTATATAAAGCTTTTTATCTTTTATAGCCCACTCAACATCTTGATATGTGCCAAAGTAATCTTCAAGCTTCTGTCCCATAGTGGCAAGTCTATAAGCCCATCTCGGGGATAGTATATCCCCATCATCACCCACAGTATGCTCAACAACACTCATGCGCAACCAACTATGGCGAACAACATACACCTCTGGTGTTTTCAAACCCGAAACCATCAGCTCACCTATACCCTTTATGGCATTGATAACCGTTTCATTGCGTCTGCCCGATATGGGGTTTGCCGTAAACATGACACCGGATATATCGGGATGCACCATCTCTTGGACCAAAACAGCCATCTTTACTTCGTTATGGGATATTCCCCTCTTCTCGCGATAGTCTACCACCCTATCACCCCATACGGAGGCGTAGCAGATCTTCACAGCACGAATAACATCGTCTACACCTTTCACATCAAGCACCGTTTCATACTGCCCGGCAAAGGCGGCGGCTGATGTATCTTCCACCGTGGCAGATGAGCGAACGGCAACAGGCACACCGCCAAGCTTTTCATAGGCAAGCTTCAACTCTTCTTTTATCTCATCTGGCAAATCACAGCTTTTTATAGCCTCTCTTATCTCCCGTGGAGATGCACCAGATTTTATGAGCCTGTCTATTCCACACGAGGTGATAACCCGCTCATAAGCCTCTGAGGACAGCACAAAGCCCCTTGGCACGGGCATACCTGCAGACACAAGATGCCCCAAAGAAGCAGCCTTACCACCTACAAAGGAAACATCTCTAGAACCATCATCACCAAGCCATATAATGTAACCCAACCCCACCATCTCCCTCTTAAGTATTAACATCGTTTATAACTATTATAGAACGGCTTTAACCCATATAATTGAATCTTCTATCTTCCAACTTTGCTAACATTATGAAAAAGCAGGAGGTGAAAAAGGTGAAGCTGCTCTCTTCGCTACTTATCATTTTCTCTCTTGCCACATCTATGCTCACATATGATGTCCCTTATCTTATAGACACAAAGTTTTACTACGAGGGTTATATTCCATGGTGGATAGAGACAGAAAACCTACCCAAACTGGACTGCTACAGTCTCTTTGCCCTTCAGCCTCTCAAAGACGGCTGGCACAACCAGTTTGGGGACGGTGGTGTAGAGATACCTAATCTACCAGCTGAGAGCTGTAAGCTGTGGACTGCAAGAATAATGGAAGATGACTATGGAGATTGGCTCAAAGACCCAGAGGATACCAAAGAGTGGGTCAGGAAGTTAGAACCTTTTATCAAGAATTCAAACGGTATAGTGCTTGACTTAGAAAAATGGGACCTGTGGGCGTATGTTATGAATTTTATATACGCCTACCATGAATTTTATCCAAACAAGAAGCTTATAGTAGATATTCCCGATTTCCGCGTTCCCCTTGACCCCGAAATGATAGACATGGTAGACCAGTTTC
This sequence comes from Dictyoglomota bacterium, assembly GCA_013153035.1. Lineage (GTDB taxonomy): Bacteria > Coprothermobacterota > Coprothermobacteria > Coprothermobacterales > JAADFF01 > JAADFF01. The sequence continues at coordinate 3,990 of JAADFF010000057.1, forward strand.
ACCTCATGGCATATGACTACGACCCAGATAGTGGTATATTGGCACCACTAAGCAAAACCATAGAAAGTATAAACAGCTATCACTTTATAAAAAGAAAGTTGGTGCTTGGAATACCCCTATATGGCTATGTCAAGACAGATTCAGGATGGGTATATGTGGCAAATAAAGAAATAGAAAAAGGCATATGCGAAGATAAACATACCATAGATGGAGAAGTGCACTGTCTACTCAGCGGGGATATATACAGCGAAGATGGGGATCTACTACATCTAAACAAAGCTCCCACTGTCTACGAAGATAGCACTTGCATAAATAAGAAAATACAGCTGGCCAAACGTTTGCATCTTAGAGGAGTGGCATTCTGGGCGGTGGGATATTATCCTAATGTGTGGAAGAAAATAGACAGGTAGAAGCCGGTTACATAGGCACAAATTTAAAACGATATATAAGTCTTAAAACTATACGTTGTGTTCCCTTAAATACCTTCTATAATAGGACCCAAACTTTTTATCCATACCGCAAATATGACTAATAAGCCAATCGACCAAGAGATGATGCATATGAACCATTAATGATTTAGTTGGTCCATACCTGTTATAATCTGCAATGAGCTTTTTGGTTTCCTGTATAAACCACTCGTGAGCTTCATGGTGCTCGTCATAGTCTGGGTAGCCTATCTGCTGCATAATTTTCTCTTCTGTATGGAAATGCTCTTTGGCATACTTTAAAAGGAATACAAGATGTTTCTTAACTATATTGTCGTCTACTTCGCCCTTGCTTAGCTCACGATAGATAGCATCAACTTCCTCAACCATATTCTTGTGCTGTTCGTCAATTAAGGGATGACCTATCTTCATATCATCCGCAAACTTGATGCGTATTCTCTTACGCATAACTACCACCCCCGTGCTTACATTACAATACATGCACCAATATTATAACTCTAACAGGAACAATTTTAGTAGTTTATAGAAGTTGCCTAACAATAGAACAAACAATCTGAACAATCATAAACTTCGTTTATAAAACGCTTATTAGCAAAACATCTATATCACGGGGGCAAAACACTTACAAGCTGTATTGAGACGGTGGTAGGAAAGTATTATGGATTTACTTCTTCATTATTGAAATACTCAACGGCTACCGGTATAATGTTTGGCACTT
>JAADFF010000047.1 GCA_013153035.1 Dictyoglomota bacterium
TCACACAAGCTTGTTATACCGGCACTAAAGGCGCTGCTAAGTGACCCCGAGGCAGACATAGATGGGTTTATACTACCGGGCCATGTTAGTGCCATAATAGGCAGAAAGGTTTATGAGCCTGTGCTAAAAGCATATGGTCGCCCTGGCGTTATTGCAGGCTTTGAGGCACATCACCTCATTGTTGGCACTGCCACACTCCTTAAGCTCATAGAAGACGGTAAGGCAGAGGTGATAAATGCCTACCCCGAGGTTGTTAGAGAAGAGGGAAATCCGAGGGCATGGGCGCTTGTAGAAACTTTCTTTGAAGAGGCCGATGAAGAGTGGCGAGGTTTTGGCACAATACCCATGAGTGGACACAAGTTTAAAAAAGAGTATATGCACAGGGACGCCAAAGAGGCTTTTCCTGTAAAAGTGTCACCAGAAAGGGAAACACCGGGATGCAGATGTCCCGATGTTGTCAAAGGAAAAGCCATACCAACAGATTGCCCACACTTTGGAAAGGGATGCACTCCACTGCACCCACTGGGACCGTGCATGGTCTCATCTGAAGGGGCATGTGCTGCATATTACAAGTACAGGAGGTCATAAAAGATGGAAGATAAAATTCTGCTGGGACACGGGTCAGGAGGGCTTCTCACCCATCAGCTTATAGAAGAGGTGTTTATGCCTGCATTTGGCGATAGCCCACTAAAGACCATGGACGATGCCACCCTTTTAAATGTTGAAGGTCATATTGTCGTATCTACAGACACATTTACGGTAAATCCCCTGTTTTTCCCCGGTGGAGATATAGGCAAGTTGGCAGTCAATGGCACGGTCAACGATGTAGCAGTCTCTACAGGTAAACCTTTATATCTTACAGTGGGCTTTGTCATAGAAGAAGGCTTCCCTATAGCAGATTTGAAGAAAATTGTTATGAGCATGAAAGAGGCAGCCGAGCGGGTCGGTGTGAAGATTGTGGCAGGAGACACCAAGGTTGTAGAAAAGGGGAAAGCCGATGGTGTATATATAAACACCACAGGCATAGGAATATATGAAGGGCTTGGAAAACTCGCTAGTGAGCCTATTAAACCCGGCGATAAGGTCATTGTCAGTGGACCCATTGGTGACCATGCGGCAACAATCATGATAAACAGAGAAAATCTTGGCATCACAGCAGACATACAAAGCGACTGTGGCCCCGTGGTAGATATAGTGAAAAAAGCACTTGAAGTTGGCGGTGTGAAGTGGATGAGGGACCCCACAAGAGGTGGCGTTGGCACCACACTCAATGAGCTTGTGTTAGGTAGAGACTTTGGTGTTCTTCTATTTGAAGACAGCATACCTATAAGAGATGAGGTCAGGGGTATATCTGAGCTACTGGGTATAGACCCGCTGTATATGGCATGTGAGGGAAGAGTGCTTCTTGTCGTAGAAGAAGATATGGCAGATAGAGTACTTGAGGCTATAAAGGGTCTACCAGAGGCAAAAGATAGTGCCATTATAGGTGAAATAGAAGACAAGCACCCCGGCAAGGTCAGGTTGAAAACCCGATGGGCAGAGAGATTTGTGCCTATGCTACCGGGCCAGCAGCTGCCACGCATATGTTGAGGTGAGAAGAATGCACGAGCTATCGGTGGCAGAAAGCATATGGAACATACTGGAAGATGAGCTGAAGAAGATAGGAGGCGGTAAGCTCCTCAGCGTGAAAATTGTTATAGGTGAGCTCAGCGGTGTTGTGCCCGATGCACTGGACTTTTACCTCAACCTTCTCAAAGACGATAAGGGACAACCCGATGTCACATTTCACTACACACATGTGCCTGTCAAGTTTCAGTGTGGGTCATGTGGACATACATTCACCGTAGACCGTCCCATGTTTGCATGCCCCCAGTGTGGAAGCGTAGATGTCAAAATCATATCAGGCAACGAGTTTTACATAGAGGAAATAGAGGTGGAATAAAACACTCCACATATATCACTGCCCCACCTTGCAAGGTGGGGCAGTTTTTCTTTTACAACTCTCAACAGTTTATATTAAACAGTCATTCCGAACTTTGTATGAAGTTTCACAAAATGGTAATACCTACACTTTCATTTTCTGATAGCATAGAAGTGTGAAGAAAATAAAAAAGTTCATATGGAGGTGGGAAAATGCACATTCCTGACGGACTACTGTCTACGCCGGTTATCGCCGGAACCTATCTTATCACTGCAGGTACTGTACTATACGCTTCAAAAAAGGCCAAAGACATCCCAGAGGAAAAACTTCCTCTGCTGGGCCTCACCGCAGCCGCAATATTTGTGGCCCAGATGGTAAATTTCCCCGTAATGGCAGGAGTATCAGGTCATCTACTGGGAGCTGCACTTGTGGCAATATTATTCGGTCCGTACGCCTCGGTTCTGGTGATGACGGCGGTGCTTATCATTCAAACTTTCCTCTTTGGTGATGGAGGAGTTACGGCACTCGGTGCCAACATCTTCAACATGGGTATCATAGGGGCTTTTGTCGGGTACTACACCTATCATTACTTAAAGAAAATTAATACTTATTTGGCATCTTTCCTCGCTGGTTGGATTTCTGTCATGTTAGGGGCACTGGCAGCTTCCATAGAAATAGGAATATCTGGCATTGTCCCATTCGTACCGTTCTTAACACTCATGCTCACATACCACAGTGTCATTGGTGTCATAGAGGGTGTATTGACAATGGTACTTGTCAAGGCACTACAGGGAGAGGTAGAAAAAGAATCTCTGTCAAGTGAGGTGAACTAATATGAAGAAGGCATACATAGTATTCGGTGCTTTTATACTGGTTTTTATACTGCTTATACCATTTGCCTCAACATCTCCCGATGGACTGGAAAATGCCATGGAACACTTTTCTGTGGCAGAACATGCCATTTATAATGCCCCACTCTCTTATGGGGATTCTTTTATAACCGGTGTTATTGCCGCCATTATAGGTATGGCACTCGTTAGCGGTATCTTGTATATATACATCAAACTGACAAAGAAGGTGGCATAGTGTACACAGCCCTGATACTGCTGTTCACCTTTTTATCAAGTCAAATCAGGAGTTTAGCAGAGGGCTTATTTATAGCAGCCATATGGGCTGTATTAATGGTATATTTTGGTCTTAGCAGGAAAACACTTAAAGCACTGTCTGTCTTGGGGGTCGTGGAGATGATGATGTTTATTCTCATTCTCCTGACCCCCGGTCCTCCTCTTTTTAGTATTGGTCCCATTGTTATCACGACAACAGGTCTCTACCTATTTTTTAGGGCCATTGTCCGCTGGTTCTTTGCTGTGTCTTTAACCCTCCAGATTACGGAAACAGTAGGTATTGAAACACTAATGACAGAGTGGGAGAAGATAGGGATACCAGAAATACTGATAAAAATCATTCTCCTTACATACAGATATCTATTCATTTTCTTAGATACACTGAAGAATCTTCTCGTAGCCATCAAGATGAGGGATATATCCTTAAACCCACTAAGAAAAGAGGGAAGATATATAGGTAGTAGTGTTGTTAAACAGCTACTTTTAGAGAGCTTTCACAGATATAAATTGGTCAGCCTTGCCATATCTATGAGAGGTGGCATGTATATCAGTGGATATTCTCCTCATCTGAAAAGCAGAAAGATAAAACCGCAGTTTATACATATAGCTTTACTATGCCTTATAGGAGGAAGCATTTTATGGTTACTCTAAAGAACCTTACAGCAGGATATGAAAATGCCCCCATTATCCAAAACATCAATATGGACATAAAAGAAGGAGAGATTGTTGGGCTACTGGGACACAATGGTTCAGGAAAAACAACACTTGCATTAACACTGCTGGGATTTACAAAGATATTTAGTGGAAAAGCGGAGATAGACGGTATAGATGTGAAGAAAGAAAAAAGAGAAATCAGAAAGCTCGTCTCCATGCTCATGCAAGTGCCTGACAACCAGCTATTTGCACGAACAATATATGAAGAGCTGGCTATAGCACCATACAAACGGGGCCTATCACAAACAGAGATAGAGGACATAGTAAACACAATAGCCACGCAAATAGGCATGAAAGATAAACTCCATCATTCCGTTCACAAGCTCAGCTTTGGTCAAAAGAAAAAGGTGGCAATGGGTGTGCTTTTATCTATAGACCCAAAGTATTACATACTTGATGAACCTATGGCAGGACTTGACTTTGAAGGTAGGTCTTTCATGGAAAAGACCATAAAAGAGCTGAAAGAGAGAGGCAAAGGAATACTTCTCATATCTCACGATGTATTATCGCTAACACTATGCCACAAAATATACATCATGAAAAACGGAAAGGTTGTAGAAGTAGTAGATGGAAAAAACATCAAAGATATCATTCCAGACCTCCCACAGTGGGGGCTCTACATGCCAACATTGTAAAAACCCTCAATGTTTACAAAATAAATTACGACATCAACAATTTATATTATAATAACTACAAACAGGGCAAAGAAGTGTTCTCCCTCCCCCTTTCGGAAGAACCCCCTCAATAAGGCTCCCTCTCAGGGGGCCTTTTTAGGAGAATTTACAAGTATGAAATAATAGCAAAGTAATCATACCCTATTTTCACATTTGGGTATATAATACATACCGCAACTTCCGATAAATCCCCCTTTCGGAAGTGGTGCGTCCCGTCCCTTCGGGGACGGGTTTATCTATGTATCACAGCTACTTTGGCGTCTCCATCCCAATCTGCCTTCCAACCTGTCATTTCACCGATAAATCTCAGAGGCACATATGTACGGGAATATATAATCTGGGGTGGGACATCTGAGGGCATATCATATACACTACCATTCACACGGGCACGGGCATAACCTATCCACATTTCTATCTTTGTAACACTTTCCCAATAGCGATAAGAATCAGTCTCATGTGGTTTCTGCGGTATTATCACAACAACCTTCTTATCCTTAGGTACCCACCACAATTTAGCGCCCAATGCCTCAAGGAAAAACCTCATGGGAACAAGGGTTCTGCCATTTCTAATAGTGGCAGGGGCATCGGTAGTCACACACTTATAGTTTATACCGTCATACACAACTAGCACCTTTTCACCTATT
>JAADFF010000058.1 GCA_013153035.1 Dictyoglomota bacterium
TTCAAGATAATATCTTTCATAAATTCCGCAACTACTATAATGTGAGAAGCATTAAGTAAAACTTTCCGTGTAACCTTCATCTTCCAATTATCCTCAAAAGGAAATCTATACAAATCTCCACCATGTGCAGTCACAATATATGGAATCTTATACCTCTTGGATAATAACATAGCAGCATAACCAGATGGCCAAATAGTATGCGCATGGATAATATCAAAAATGAACTTATGATGTTCTATAACAGCCTGCGTAGAGGCAGCAAATTTGTTGCCCAACTGCTTTCTCATAGACTCAATAGGAAAATGCATAAAAGATGGAAACGCAACATATACATTGTCCTCAGTATACGAAAACATATGTTTTTTACCAAAAGAGTGTGGTGATACTACAACAATCCTGCCAAATAAATCTTTTATATGCACTACTCTCTCCTTTACAAAAACACCTCCATAAGTCTTTCCTTCTTTATCAGGATAAGCATTAGAAATAACAAGCAAATTTTTTCTCATATTACATTACCCCTCTACAATACCATTCAGCCTCTGCTCCCATCTCTCTCCCCATAAAAACTTTTCTCTGTTATTTATAATATTTCTCTGTAATGACTCTCTATCAACACCACTTAAATTTATATCTTCCCCTTCTATAATTATCCCCACCCCATATCTCTTAGTCCATGCAGCCATCTCTACAAATTCTTTACCTACTATAACGGGGACACCTGCATATAAACTATCAAAATATTTATGGGGCAATGAATATATATAGCTTAAATTGTTCCAATGCTCGAATATCATCAAACTCCACTCAGCTCTAGATAACCACTCTATCATCTCTTCATATCCAAGTGGTCTCTGCCATCTCACATAAGGCAAGTCTTTTAATCTATCTTCTTCTCTAGAAGATATGTACTCAAATCTGTATCCATACTTTTCATACAATAACTCTATCAGTTTCCGAGATATTCCTCTCACTGTGGATCCCACGTAGACTACTTTCCTCTCTCTCCTCCGACTACCTATATCTAAACACTCTACACGCTCCGCTAAGTTGGGTATCACTATCTGCTTTCCCTCTTCTACTTTCAAATTCCTCTCTACATACCTCTTTATACTAAAACTTACTTGTATTACTACATCACTCTTCTCTATCTGCTCTTTGTAGACACTCCACAGCACTACTCGCCTCATCATATCCACAGCGCGATTCCCTCGCGTAAACCTACTAAAACTATTCCACGGCATTAGCTCATGACTGTCATATATAAGTCTCTTCCCTCGTCGCTTCCCTTCTGTAAATAACTGTAATGGTCTTGTATCTGGAGCGGTATGCAGATACCACACATCAGCATCACTCTCTATCACTGCTTCAACATTTTCTTTATCAAAGGCATATATACCTTCGGGAGAACGCTCTTTTAGAACAACAGGCACAAACTCTACATGCGGATATTCTCTCTTTAGTTTCTCTTCTATCTCTTTCTTACCTGCATCCTGTCTATAGATATAAACAACATCGTGATACTTAGATATAGCCTTTACAGTGCGAAAAACCCTCTTATCATCCACTGGGTGATCGTATCCAAGTATCGCTACTTTCACTTCTGTCCCTCCACCTCTTTATATTCTTTCTGGTTCTCAAGCAGCTGGTCTTCTGATACATCTCTAAAATATTTGGCTGGCACACCGGCAACAATAACACGAGGTGGTACATCCTTTGTCACCACAGCACCTGCGGCAACAACAGCATCTTCACCTATGACCTTGCCAGGAAGTATCGTAGCATTGACACCTACACGGGCACCTTTTTTCAAGGTAACCCCTTTAAAGTGCTTAAATCGCTCTTCACTGCGTGCCATATAGTTATCGTTGGAAGTGGCAACCATAGGTGCTATGAAACACCAATCTTCAACATGTGAAAACGCAGTGATATATGCTAAAGTCTCTATTTTCACATAGTGACCTACATATGTCTCATTTTCTACAACAACTTTACAACCAACTATAGTCTTCTTACCTATATGAACTTTTTCCCTTACCGTTGCCATATCGGCAATAAATGCCCTTTCTCTTATAGTAGCCCCCCTATAAATGGTAGCCTGTGCACCTATTCTTACTCCATCTTCAATAACAAGTGGAGGCAAATTCCCGCCTGATGTGGTTGCAGAACGGGCAGATTTTGTGGGTTTCTTACCTAAAACACTACCGGGACCAATAACAACCTCTTTGCCTATTTTCGTATCATCAAGAATAATTACACCATCTTCAATGATGCATCCATCACCTATTTCTACATTATTACCAATCTTGACAAAATCCCCTATCTTTACATCCTTACCTATCTTGACATTCTCACCGATAACAACTGTATCCTTCATTTACAACGCCTCCTTTATAGAGGATATCACATAGTTTATCTCTTCATCTGTTAGCAGTGGCTCTATAGGTAGACTAATAACCTTTTTGCTGAGTTTCTCTGATACATCTACAGAGTGAACAATCTTTCTACCTTCAAAGACTGTCATATATGGAAGAGGTTTTGGATAGTAAACTGCCGTGGCAATACCTTTGTCTTTGAGATACTTCTGAAGATTGTCTCTATCCTCTACCTGAACTGTATATTGATGATATACATGATAAAAGCCATCGGGTTCCACCGGCGTTTTTACCACATCTTTTAAGGCTGATGTATACATATCTGCAATATGTCTTCTTTTGCCATTAAAATCGGCTATGTGTTTCATCTTAGCCAAGAGTATAGCCGCCTGCAGAGTATCAAGTCTACTGTTGTATCCCAAATACTTGACATCGTATTTGTCTTTTCCACCATGTTTTCTAAGCATAGTGACATATTCATATAGTTCTTCATCATCTGTGGCAAACATACCGCCATCTCCATAGCCACCAAGGTTTTTAGACGGGAAGAAAGAAAATGCAGATGCATCGCCCAGTGAGCCTACATATCTATCACCAATACGAGCACCATAAGATTGAGCACAATCTTCAAGAATGAAGAAACCATACTTCGCTTGAAGCTCTTTAAAAGCGTGCATATCAGCAGCCAGTCCATACAGATGAACGGGAATAATACCAACAATCTTGTCACCATACTTCTTAAGTGCATCTGTGACTTTGTCTACATCAAGTGTGAAAGTACTTTCATCTACATCCACAAAGAGCGGTGTTGCACCGGCATGGAGCACCGCCGTGCCAGAAGCTGTGAATGTAAAAGATGGAACAATGATAAGGTCTTCTTTACGCCAAAACTCTTCTTTTCTCTTTTTCAGAGCAAGGGCCCTTAAACCAAGAATCAATGCATCTGTGCCAGAGGCAACACCAACAGCATATTTCACGCCAATAGACTCTGCAAACTGCTCTTCAAAAGTCTTTACTTCCGGTCCCAGTATCCATCTCTGATGTTCAAGAACACCGGCTATTGCACTATCTATATCTGCTTTCATGTACTCATACTCTCTGCGTAAATCCAGTAAAGGTACATTCATGGTCTTTCACCTCCCATATATTTCAAACAAGACATTCATTGTTTGTTTGACATCACTTATGGTGATACCTCTTCCCTCTGCAATATTTTCATAGAGCTTCATATGCCCATAATGAGATGGCACGGTATCAATATGAGGCATGTCGGTATGTTCCACATAGAAATGCTCAAACTGGTGGTTATTAATAACCACTGTTCCTTTTTCTCCAAATATACCTATCTCACTACGAAGGTTCTTGGGCTGAGAAGAAATAGTGGCATTTATGGCAATCAAAGCCCCACTTTTTAGTTCAATATAGCCTACAGCAACATCATCAGCTTCTATATAATCGTGGGTTCTATTAGCCCACTTAATTTTTACATCTGCAACATCCTCAGCGGCTATAAATATGGCAAGGTCAAGCAGATGTATACCCTGATTGAATAGCATACCTCCGTCATACTTCCATGTTCCACGCCAAGCAGCCTGCATAAAATAATCTCTATTTCTGTTCCACCACATATTGACAACAATATGAGAAAGCATGCCTACTTTTTTAGAACCAACAAGGTCTCTCACATATTGATATATGGGTAAATACCGTAGCTGATGGGACACATATATAGGTTTCTCTTTAGCAAGCTTTTCCACCTGTGTAAATTCTTCCTTATTCATTACCACAGGCTTTTCAATAACAAACTCTTTTCCATATTCCCAAAAAGACTGCAAAGAAGAAAAATGAAAAGCATTGGGGGTTGTGATGGAGATAACATCAGCTATATCTCTATCTTCTCCAGTCAGCAGAGCAGGTTTATACCCTACCCTTTTCTCTATATAATCTGCCATTTCCGCTGCCATATCAGGTTTGATATCATAAAGCCACTTTATGCGGTATTTACCCGCGGCAAGCAAAGCATCAACATGCCTATATGCTATGCGGCCACACCCAACAATACCAACCTCTATCATAGACATCACGCCTTCACCACATTGTCATAGTTTTCTTTATAAACTCCACGGGTATCTACAATAAGCTGGGCATTTTGCCGCAGCATGTCATAGTCTATATACGAATGATTAGTCAGTATTACAACAGCATCATACTTTTTTATATTCTCTGGAGTCAAATCCACAGTCTGGAGCGCATCAAACATATGCCCCCATTTCCTCGTCTCAGGTATTACTGGCACATACTTATCTGAGTATTCAACAAGGGCTCCAGACTTCCTCAGCAGATATATCACCTTGAGGGCGGGGGATTCCCTGAGATCTCCTACATCGGGTTTGTATGCTACACCTATCACAAGTATCCTAGAACCTTTTAGTGACTTCTCTCTATCATTAAGGGCTTCCATTATCTTGGCAACAGTCCAGTATGGCATATTCTCATTAATCTCACCAGCAAGCTCTATAAATCTTGTGTGAAAATCATATTCTTTCGCCTTCCAAGTAAGATAGAATGGATCTATAGGAATACAGTGTCCACCTATACCAGGTCCTGGATAGAAAGCTTGAAAGCCAAAAGGTTTAGTAGATGCGGCACGTATAACTTCCCATACATCTATTCCCATACGGTGACACAGCATTTTTAGCTCA